>CATIYX010000197.1 GCA_949739095.1 uncultured Clostridia bacterium
TATGATGAACTAGAACAAAAACGCATGGGCAGCGGGTTCATGAAAATCTTTTGGAGGTGTAGGCATGGCAAGATACATAGTAACGGGCGGCAACCCCCTGGAGGGGAGGATTCGTATGCAAGGCGCAAAAAATTCAGTCCTGCCCATTCTTGCAGCAAGTATAATGAATTGCGGAACGGTAACCATTGAGGATTGTCCCAACATTGCAGATGTGGACATCACAATTCAAATATTGCGTTTTTTGGGGTGCAAAGTGAAACGGGAGGGGAACACGGTCACCATTGATGCCAGTGTTATTTCTAATTGTTACATACCGCAGGAACTGATGAAAAAGATGCGTTCTTCCGTTATTTTCTTAGGAGCGATTCTGGCGCGTTGCGGCAAGGCGAAATGCAGCTATCCGGGCGGCTGTGAACTGGGCGCGCGCCCTATTAATTTGCATTTGAAGGCTTTCCGACAGATGGGAATTGAGGTGCGGGAAACACACGGATATATCATTTGCAAGCGTAAAAACTTTGTGCCAAACAAAATCCAGTTGGATTTTCCGTCAGTAGGCGCGACAGAAAATATTATGCTGGTGGCAGCACTGTCCCGTGGGACGACAACTATTGTCAATGCGGCGCGGGAGCCGGAAATCATAGATTTGCAGGATTTTCTGAATCAAATGGGAGCAAGAATCCATGGCGCAGGCAGTAGTATTATCGTGATTGAAGGCGTGGAAAAATTTCACGATACGGAAAAAACTGTCATGTTTGACCGCATTGTGGCGGCAACCTATTTATATGCACCGATTATCACAACGGGTGATGTTGTGTTGGACAATGTTGACATCGGACACATGGAAAGTGTTGTTTCCGCAGCAAAAGAGATGGGCGCATCGGTGGATGTGGAAGGCAGAAGCCTGCGTGTTACTATGCGGGAACGACCGCTTTCTATCGACAATATTCAGACTATGCCATACCCAGGCTTTCCAACGGATGCACAGTCGCAGCTTATGGCGGCGCTGGCATATGCCAAAGGTACCAGCATCATTCAAGAGAAAATTTTTGAAAACAGGTTCCGTGTGGCAGGAGAATTTGTGAAAATGGGTGCCGATATTTCTGTGAACGAACGCGTGGCAGTGGTGCGCGGCACAAAAATACTCCAGGGGGCGAACGTCACTGCGCCGGATTTGCGCGGTGGTGCGGGTTTGGTACTGGCAGCCTTGGGGGCACAAGGCGTCTCGGAAATTGAGGAAATCGGACATATGGAACGCGGATATGAAAAGTTGGAGCATAATTTGAGCCTGCTCGGTGCGGACATTAAAAAGGTGGAATAAAGAAGAAAAAAGAATAGGAAACAGGAAAATCTAACAAAATGATTGCATGAAAACTCTCGAAAAGGGCTTCCCCAAGCTCCTGTTTCGGGAGTTTTCTGTTTCAATAGAAGATTTCTGCGTGGACTGGGGTTTCAATAGTCAACATTTTTTTTGTGAGAAAAATTCGGAATTTCATGCATTTGCTGCAAAAAAGGTATTGACAGAGGTCGCATAGGGCAGATATAATAGAAGAAAGAAGAATGGGACAAAAGCAGTCCTATATGAAAGAGGTTTTGACACAATGGAAAAGCGAGTAAGAACAAGATTTGCCCCCAGTCCGACGGGATATATGCATATTGGAAATTTGCGCACAGCGCTCTATGCGTATTTGATTGCGAAAAAACATGGCGGCGATTTTATCCTACGTATTGAGGATACCGACCAGGAACGTTATGTGGAAGGTGCTGTGGATTTGATTTACCGTACATTGGCGGAAACAGGATTAGTCCACGATGAAGGACCAGACCTTGGCGGTGACTATGGTCCTTATATCCAGAGTGAGCGACGCGGCATTTATAAAGAATATGCGGAAAAGTTGGTGGAATTGGGCGGCGCATATTATTGTTTCTGTGATAAAGAACGGCTGGACAATTTGCGTGCTGTGCAGGAAGCGTCCAAAATGCCCACCAAATATGATGGCTATTGCCGGAACCTATCTAAAGAAGAAATTGAAGAAAAGAAAGCGGCAGGCATCCCCTATGTGATTCGCCAGAAAATGCCGACAACGGGTACGACGTCTTTTGACGATGTGATTTTTGGCACTATCAAAGTGGACAACAGTACGTTGGACGACAATGTTTTGCTCAAATCCGACGGGTTGCCGACCTATAACTTTGCCAACGTCATTGACGACCATCTAATGGGAATTACTCATGTTATTCGCGGCAGCGAATACCTGTCTTCCACGCCGAAATATAATTTACTATATGAATCGTTTGGCTGGGAGAAACCAATCTATGTGCATTGTCCGCCGGTTATGAAGGATGCACATACGAAACTTTCCAAACGAAATGGTGACGCGTCCTATGAGGACATTATTGCAAAGGGATATCTGAAAGAAGCGGTTCTTAACTATATTGCACTGCTGGGCTGGAGTCCCGGCGGCGAAAACGAAATTTTTGATATGCAGGGTTTGATTGAAGCGTTTGACCCATCCGGCATCAGCAAATCGCCAGCAATTTTTGATACGCAGAAACTGAACTGGATGAATGGGGAATATATACGTCGAATGAGTGAAGAGGATTTTCATGCGCTGGCACTGCCCTATTATAAACAGGTCATTAGCAGAGATGTGGATTTGATGAAACTGACGCGTCTGCTGCACACACGTGTGGAACTGTTGTCTGACATTCCGGGACAGGTTGACTTTGTTGATGGCGTGCCGGACTATGAAAGCGACCTCTATACGCATAAAAAGATGAAAACCAATCCGGAAAATTCGCTGGACAGTCTGAAACAGGTGCTGCCGGTACTGGAAGCAGTCAGCGACTGGACAATGGAAAACGTGCATGATGCAGTGTTTGCTAAGATTCAGGAACTGGGCGTGAAAAACGGACTGCTGTTGTGGCCGCTGCGTGTGGCACTGAGCGGAAAAGCGTTTACGCCAGGCGGTGGTATTGAACTGTGCGACGTACTGGGTAAAGAAGAAAGTATCCAGCGTGTGAAAGCTGCCATTGCAAAACTGGAAGCAGAATTGGGATAGAGGTTTTTACCACAGGATATTTATAAAAATTGTATATAAATTTACTTTGAAGACTGTACAAGGAATGAATATATTCTATAATGATAGGTCACTTCACTTATATTTCGGCTTAAGAAAGAATCCCCTCCTATAATAACATAGGAGGGGATTTTTATGCGATATGACATTTTAAACTTAAATCGTTTTATTCCGTTGGTAAAGGAGCCTTTTTTAAGATTTTATTCCGGCAGTATGGTAATTTGCTGTTCTGTACCCAGCCGCATGATGCCATCTGCGGCGGTACTTTGCACCAGTGTGCCGGCAGCGGTATAGGTACCAGTACTTTGCACACGAGCCAGATAGGTATAGCTGTCGAACGATTGGAAGATGCTGCTATAAAACTGCACTTTTTGTCCAGCAATCCGTCCATAGCAAATACGGTTGGAATTAAAGGGCTGCTGCGGCAGGGAAGAAGTGTTGCTGAGAAATTTCAGACCGGATGGCAGCAGGTCTGTCACTTCATAAGACCCGTTCACCGCTTTTTCTCCATATTGTACCGTCACAACAACTTGAATGATGTCGTTTGCATGGAACACCGTTGTTTCCTTGTCCGTTCCATATAGGAAGAACTTGCGCTGGATAGTGATGTCCTCGCTTTGCGGGAATTCGTTTTCCATTGGCGCAGTGAAACGGGAAAGACATTCCATGTCGCCTGTTACAGAAAGAATTTCCAGTGCGTCCATGCTTCCGGAAGCAAGTTCAATACTGTGGCATGCACCGTTTTTTAAGGTTTTGGTATATTCTGCGCCCCAAAGCCGATAGGTAATGACGCCAGATTCAGCAGAGTAACGTTCGATTTCGCTGCTGACATACATCAGCTTTTCAATATTGACCAAATAGTCCTTAGAATAGTTATGTAGTGCATATTGGTAAAAGCCTTCCCGCTGCGGTGCGCCAAGCTGTGACGCCAAACATGCTGCCAGAGCAGTGGTTTCCAAAATATCTGTCTGGTCACGTCCTGTATTCACGCGGCAATAAGGAGTAAACTCCTCTGTCAGCGGCAGAATAACACGGTCATATAGTGCTTGCGCCTGTGTCTGTCCTCCGATTTGCAGATATGCCAGCGCACAATAAACAGCGTCTAGTGGCGGCAGGTTTTCTATTGCCGAGAGTTGGTCCAAATAGAGCAGAACCGGCTCCTGATACACTGAAAGACCATAGAGCGCTTTGGCATTTAACGCGGCGTTTTCTGTTTTAATGCCGGACTGTGCGTATAGATAGTCAAGCATTCTTGTTTTGTCAATATCATCTTTCACCAGCGACAACAATTTTGCTGTGTAGTCCAAGTCACAACTGCTGTAGGGGAAAAGACTCAAACCGCCGCCATTTGCTGTTTGATATTCTGAAGCTTTGAACTCCGGCTGATTTTTCATATAACGTTCTGCGCTCGTTTTCATGCTATCGTCGCCATAGGTTTGAATGAGCTGATAGGCAACCTGCGCGGAGAGCCGCTGTTCTAAACGGTCACCGGCACGTTGATACAGCAGATAATAGATATCGCTGAGCAGTGCGCCGCGGCTGCGGTCGGTGAAAATGAGGTGCGTGTTGCCCTTTTCGCCATGCGCAAACGTCATGCCGGCAGTGAGTGGGGCGCGTACCGTTTTCTCAGATTCATAATAGGTGTTGACGACATGCAGCGGATGTTCCAGAGAATCGCTGTTGCCGCGCGGCGTGGACGCTTGAATCACAAGCGTATCGTCACCTGCTGCGAGCGTCCAAAGAGGCAGATAGAGACGTTTATAGGCAGCAGCTGTCCCCGAAGCACGCTGCTGTGGGTCGTTTTTGCTCCAAACAGTATAAGTCACGGATTCATTTTCCTGCAAACCTTCTCCATAAGCGCTTAAACCTACCTGCGGCGTGTCGCCGGTCAAAAAGGTGCTGCCAAGAGAACAATTGATAAAGAAGGGCAGAGACACGCGCACGGGCAGCGTCACCGTTGCAGCATACCGGTCCGATGTAATAGCGGACGCGGTGAGTCGCCATGTGGTGATGTTGTCAGGCAATTGGATGGTACAAGTGCCATTGCCGTTTTCATCCAACCAGATTTGATGGAATGCAGCGGTGTCTTTGAAATCACTGCGTACTTGTTCTGATGGCTGCATAGTGTCAGCAGAGGCACCGCCACCACTGCCACCGCCCGGTGCGGGTGTAGCAGAGGGGACAGTATTTTCGCTCTCTTCTTTCGGTTCGTCGGAACCGACGGTAGAATAGTAGTGGGTATAATGTTCACCGTAAAGACCGGAGGGGATATAAAAGTTGTAGAGACTGCTTAGAATATTAGTTTCCTGATCCTGCAATGCAAACAGTGCTTCATCCACTAGACTGAGGTTCACTGCCGCATTTGTGGCAGGTGTGCCATCCGAACATTTTGCGTGAACGGTTAAAGTGCAGCTATCGCCGGGACGATAGAATTCTTGATTTGCCTGCACGGTCAAATCAAGTTTGCGCGTGGAAAAATCAAAGGTCAAACGGTTCTCATAGACACTGTGATAGGTCGTACCGTCAAACCAGACGCCTTTGACATAGGTACACGGAATGTCCTGCGCTGCAAAGGTGTAGGTAAAGGCACTGTTGCTCTGCACCTGATAATCACGGATACCGTTTTGCGCTGTCATAAACAGGAAACTTCCTTTTTTCACAGGCTCCTGATTATTTTTCAGCAGGAAGTCAATTTCATCGCCGACTTGGAAATTTTCACGATCGTCCTGCTGTTCCAAATGGTAGAAATCTCTGTTCGGTTGACGGTACCAAGGAATCGGCGTTTCCTTGGTGCGCAGATAGATATTTTGCGTGAGCTGTTTTCCTGTGCCGTCCTTTATGGTGAGGTCAGCGGAATACCATCTGTCTTTTTTGGGAGAAAGCGAATAGGGATACGTGATTTTACCGGCTGCATCCGTTTGCTTTTGGAAGGTTTTGATTACTTTTTGCCGATGGATATAGCGGTAGGTTTTACGGCTGACTTTGTTATAGTAGTCGTAATAGGTTCCGTTTTCCACCTGTTCATAGTAGTTTTCATAGATGGTTCCCTGCACGGTTTTTCCGGCAACGGCTTCGCCCAAATAGTCATAATAGCCCTCCGCGGTTCCATCATTCAGACGAGTGAGGTCAATAAGATTCACTTGTGCTTCAATGCGCGTTTTCTCCGTATCATAAGGACATTCAGCAGAAAGAGCCATATCATTTAAAAATGTTTGCGTGGAGAGGGATTTGGTGATTTCGCTACCTTCGGGCAGCAACGCTCTAACGCCGAGCTGTACAGAACCGTTTCTATCGCTTTCCGGCGTTTCGGGTACGGTATAGTCCAGAGAAGCGGTGCCTTGTTCATTTACTGCAAGCACATTTGTGTCATTCGTTCCGTTTGGATAGGTATATAAATTATAGTTTAGCGACAGATTGGACACGGGCGTTCCATCAAAAAAGGCGGTCTGCATAGTATAGTGAATGGTTTCGCCGGTAAAGACGGCTTTTTTATCCGCCTCCAGCGTGAGTTGATAATCAGGTTTAATATATTCCGCAACGCGAAGATATTCGCTGCAAACCGTCTTTCCCTGTGCTTCAACCGTCAGTACATAGGTGCCCGGGTCCAGATAGGGCAAGTCCATTTGCCCTGCAAATGTATTGTTTTGCACTTTGACAGTCTGTTGCAAAATGGGCTGCCGGCTGGCATACCAATAGTATCGCGCTGTGCTAAGACGTATTTTAACAGTTTCGAGGTCAGTGGAACTATCGGAAAATCCTGCTGCATACCCCCAAAATGTTACGTTGTCTTTGGGCTGATATAAGGGACGGTCTAGTTCCAGATACGACCAGAACATGTCGTTGGGTTTACCTGAAACATATCCCTGCATAGCAGAAATTTTTCCATCCGCAGTCGTTAAAATGAAGTCATGGAAGGCTGATTCATCTGGTTGCGGGCTAAGAATGGCAACACCTTGTTTGTCTGTGATATAGGTTTGTCCGGTTGTGTTATTCAGCACTGTCGCCTGCGCCAGCGGCTTTTTGGTTCGGTTGTCGTTCAGCCAAAGCAGAGCGCCGCTGCTGCTGCATTGATAGTATCCGGCGGTGTTGGTAATCTGTATTAACATTTGTGTGAATGTATCGGCAGCTTTTGTCTGCACTAGATAAAAGCCCTCTGGCAATTCCTTTGGAAAAGCGAGAGCATACATAGTATAATAGGAATCCGAATTGAGGGATGCATTTTGCTGAAAAGAAACTACGTTAGAATAAGAGCCTGTGTCAATAAGTTTATCATTTCGATTAAATGTCGACCAAGAGCAGTCACTATCAATTTGCGTCCAAAGAGAGAGATATTCCTTTGCTGACCCAATTTGATAAACATCTGTTTGTAAGGGAATAGAACGGGGCTGCTTGTCTGTACGTAGCCGCATAGAGAGTTTAGGAGCTTCTTGTGGTGTAAATTCCGTTTGAGAGGCGGCAAAGTGAATAGTAGTTTTTGGTGTTGGCGTTTCTGTGACAGTTGCATCCAAACTTTCCGTTTCAAAACGGAAGATAGTATCCTGTCCTAATATGTAGTCTGTATCTTTTAGCTTCAAGCCACCCTTTAGCGTTACGGTATAGACGGTTTTTTCCGCTAATGGTTCTTCCGGCACGAAAACAGCCGTTCTTTTGTGACGCTCAAAAGTCCCTTTCACCTGAGGCTCTATTTGAAAATAGGTCGATATGTCCTCATAATCTTCATAGTTGAAGGTGATTTCAATGCCGCTGCGCAGCGGAACGCCGCTTGTTTGGTCGCCGGGGAACATATTCGTGACAGCGAAAGTAAACATGGTTTGAAACACCCAGGTGAGGTCTGCATCTGCTGGTTGTGTCAGGCGAAAGGTATATAACCGTCCACTTTCCAGCGGCTGAGCCGGTTGTATTAAAAATGTATTAGCGCCCTTTTGTGTGATAAGCGGTGCCGTCTCGCCGTCAATGGACAGGCGGTTTTTGATGTCCGCTATATCTGCAGATGTCTCTGTGGTCAAGAGAAATGCGCTGTCCGGTGTAACGCCGCTGTCTAATTCCTGCATGGGCGTGAGCGTATAGCCGCTTTTTTCCATATCAGCGGCAAGACTGCCCAGCGGCGCTACCAAAGTGAAAATAAGTAACGCGAAAGCAAGCCATTTTTTCATCAATATCTCCTCCTCGGATGTATGCATAAAAATACCTGTTTTTTAGACGGAACAGAGGAGAGGGAAGTTCCAAAATTTGTGGAGAATTGCAGAAAGCGGAAAGCATATTTTTGATTGCTTTGTAAATAATCTGTGAATAAAAACAGGTTTTCATTGACAATACCACACTGGTTCAGTATAATGAGAACAAATCTGCCGGAAAAGAGTTAGGTTTGAAAACTAACGGCGGAAAGAGAGGTTGAGGACATGGAGGAAGGGAAAAACCCCAATAAACGTTCGTTTATTGTTTATTATGTGATTATCATAGCGGTGATGCTGGTGTTTAATGTGCTGGTATATCCGGCGTTAATGCGAAGCCAGATTCAGCAGGTGGACTATGGGACGTTTTTGAATGACGTGGCGGCGGGCAAAGTGACGCAGGTGGAGGTGCAGGAAACCCAAATTGCGTTCAAAGCGACAGGGGAAGATGGAAAAGAGCAAATTTTTGTGACTGGCAAAATGGAGGACCCGGAGCTTACAAAACGCTTATATGAAAAGGGTACCATTAAATTTGACAAAGTGATTCCTAAGGAAAATTCGCCGATTGTGAATTTTATTCTTTCGTGGATTTTGCCGCTGGCGGCATTTTTCTTAATAGGACAGTTGATTATGCGGCAAATGCAAAAGCGAATGGGCGGCAACGCGATGGCGTTTGGAAAAAGCAACGCTAAAATTTATGTAAAGGCGGAAACGGGAAAAACATTTGCAGATGTAGCGGGACAGGATGAAGCCAAGGAAGCGCTGGCAGAAATCGTGGATTATCTACACCATCCTGAGAAATATGCGGCAATCGGCGCGAACCTGCCCAAAGGCGCACTGTTGGTTGGACCGCCAGGGACAGGGAAAACACTGTTGGCACAGGCAGTTGCAGGAGAAGCAAACGTTCCGTTTTTCTCCATTTCTGGTTCGGAGTTTGTGGAGATGTTTGTCGGTATGGGCGCGGCGAAAGTGCGCGATTTGTTCAAACAAGCGGCGGATAAAGCGCCATGTATTGTATTCATTGACGAGGTGGATACAATAGGAAAAAAACGTGACGGCGGTATCACTGGCGGAAACGATGAACGGGAGCAGACGTTGAACCAGCTTCTGACAGAAATGGATGGATTCGACGGCAAAAAGGGTGTTGTCATTTTAGCAGCGACCAACCGTCCCGAATCATTGGATCCTGCGTTGCTGCGTCCGGGACGGTTTGACCGACGGGTACCGGTAGAATTACCTGATTTGGCGGGACGGGAAGCGGTTTTGCGCGTACATGCCAAAAACATTAAAATGGAGCAGAATATAGATTTTAATGCCATTGCCAGAGCGACCTCCGGTGCGTCCGGCGCGGAACTGGCGAATATCGTCAATGAAGCGGCTTTGCGGGCAGTGCGTATGGGACGGGCGTCCGTTAGCCAAAGTGATTTGGAGGAAAGTGTGGAAGTAGTCATTGCGGGCTACCAACGCAAAAACGCCGTTATTTCAGAACGTGAGAAAAAAATTGTGGCATATCACGAAATTGGGCACGCATTAGTGGCGGCAATGCAAAACCACAGCGCGCCGGTGCATAAAATTACTATTATTCCGCGCACCTCCGGCGCATTGGGTTACACCATGCAAGTGGAGGAAGATGAACATGTGCTGATGAGTCGGGAAGAGGCATTTGATAAAATTGTAACGCTGACAGGCGGACGGTCGGCGGAGGAAATCGTATTCCACTCGGTGACAACAGGTGCGTCTAACGATATTGAACAAGCGACAAAAATTGCACGAGCCATGGTGACGCGCTACGGTATGAGTGAAAATTTTGATATGGTAGCAATGGAAACGGTGAACAACCAATATCTTGGTGGCGATACGTCCCTTGCTTGTGCAGAGGGAACCGCGCAAAAAATTGACGCCGAGGTGAATGATATGATTCAAAAGGCACATGAAAAAGCACGTAGCATTTTAAAAGAAAATGAAGAAAAATTGCATGAACTGGCAGCCTATCTTTTGGAAAAAGAAACCATCAGCGGAGAAGAATTTATGCAGATATTGCAAGCATAAGCAAAGAAATATGAAACCTATGAAGTACGCAGGGGCGAACGGCTGAAAAAACACCTCAGTTGTAGTGATTATCCTACAATTGAGGTGTTTTTATCTATGCTTGATTTTGGGTGAATAGATATCAATTTTTAGGTTTATGGAAAAAGAGGTTAGTCGTTTATGAGATAGGTTGCAATAGACCGCGGCGCGCTGGTTGTTTCGCAAAGTTGATCGCCCAGGCGGATACTGAAATCATAGGATTGTTCAGAGCGGTTGAGTACCACCAGAACAAGCGAACCATCAGGATTGCATAGTGCGGAGGCTTCTATACAGTCCGACCAGCGGCTCATGCCGATGCGCTTTGCGCCCGGGCGAACATATTTGCTGAAATGACCAATGTAGTAGTAAGAATTATGCAGCGTGATTTCACCTGTTGCGGTGTTTGCCATAATCGGCGCATCACAAAAGTTACCGACATGATTGGGACCGCCGTTATGGTCTAACAGCATATTCCAATCTGTAAACGCACAGCAGCCATGATTGATATTTCCAATGATATCATGTCCATAACGTTCACCAATTTCCCAAGTAAGCCCTTTTCCGAGACTGTATTCATAGCAGCCTTCTGAGAATAATAATTTTTTATCAGGATATTGGTGCTGCAGCAGCTCTAATTGTTCAAAGTGGTCGCCGGAATACCAATGAAACGCAGCGCCTGCCACATAAGCTGATGCTTCTTTGTCGCGGAATATTACATCAGCGCGCTCATAAAGCCGTTCTTTGTTGTGGTCCCAGACAAAAATACCCACGTCATGCCGCCGCATTTTTTCTCCCAAATGTTGTTTAATGAAATCGCGTTCTTCTTCCGCGGTGAAAATACAAGAATCCCAGCGCTGAACTGCTTTTGGTTCATTTTGTACGGTAATAGCCCAAATGGGTACGCCAAGCGCCTGATATGCTTCAATATACCGTTCTATGAGAGAAGCCCAAAGTTCACGATATTGCGGAAGTAGTTTTCCACCATGGTTCATTTCGCCATTATCCTTCATGAAAGCAGGTGGACTCCAAGGAGAAGCGAGCAGTCTGAATTCGCCTACTTTTTGTGCATCCTGAATCATAGGTAACAGCGATTTGTGGTCGCGTTCCAAAGAAAACGTATCTAACGCTTCATCATCTTCTTCAATATAACAATAATTGCCGAGGGAGAAATCACAGCTTTGAATATGTGTGCGGCAAAGGGAGTAGCCAATTCCTTCTATCGGGTCAAAATAGAGTTTTAAAATATTATGGCGCGCTGCCAAATCTAATTGATCCAGAGTGGTGGAGGCAGCTTCGGTAAAGGCGCCGCCAAATCCTTCGATGGTTTGAAATGTGATTTCGGGAAACAAAACAATTTGTGGTCCTTCGTAGCCTATCGTGTCCGTTTCAAATAATTTTGCGGGACCGGACGCCAAACGGTCTTCTGTATTTTTTGTAGTTTGAATCATTTTTAGTTTCATGCGAGTCTACCTCCTTGTTTTCCTTTTGATTCTTATTATAAAACAGAATAGATAAAAACACAAGCCGCAAAATGGAATGAAAAAGTGCTTTCATATGAAAAATTGACCATTGATGTTGCGATTTTGTCACTTGACTTTTGAAGGGATTTTATTAATAATGAAAAGGGGAAGGGCGTGGTATAAAACCAAATGTAACAGAAAAAGAAATTAGTATGCCGATATGGTTTTTGCCTCTTGCTATGAAACCATTTCATCCTATATTATAGAAAAGAAATATAGCGCAAAAAGAAAGGATGAGAAAAATGAAAACATTGCAGGAGAGACAAGCGGATAAGTTCGACATTGGATATAGACCAGATGGAAGAACAGCGGAAAATCCGCCCCGCTTTTCGTTTATGCCTGAAGAATGTGCAAAATATTACTGTTTGGAAATTGCACAAGACATATCGTTTGAGCAGGCAGAAACGTTTCATAATTTACCGTTGAACTTTTTCACACCGGACAAGATATTTCCGGTAGGTCATTATTTTTGGCGCTATGCAGTGGAAGAAGATGGAGAACGGCAGAGCGAATGGAGCAGTGTGCGGCAATTTGAAATTCGTGGCGGTGAAACACAGACACCTCTGCCGGGACGCGCACAGCGGTACCGGAATTTGTCAAAGCAGCATCCACGACTTTGGATGAATCCGCAGCGGATACAGGAAATCGGTGAGCAGATGCAAAAAGACCCGGCAAGCTATGGATTTGATGCGTTTTTGCATCATGGCGTAAAACCATATGAAAATCAGTCGTTTCGAGATGCACCACCAGAAAATCCAGACCGCCGGGACCCGACAAAATGCCATAATGCGGTTTGGCGCAGTTCCTATTCCTATGCACAGGAAGCGCTGTATAAAATTAAACATTTGAGCATTGCAGGAAAATTGTTGAAACGGGAAGATTGGCTGGAGAAGGCAAAGAAAAGTCTGCTTGACATTGCGGCTTGGGACCCGGAGGGGACCACATCAGAGGAATATAACGATGAGGCGGCATTTCGTGTTCTGCGTGCGCTTGCGTGGGGATATGACTGGCTGCACGAGCGGTTGTCAGACGATGAAAAAGAAAAAGTCTGCTTGGCATTGCTGCGCCGCGGGAAACAGGTCTATCAGCGGGATGTAGTAAAAGCCAAAATTCATCAAACACCCTATGAAAGCCATCCGGTGCGGTCGCTATCCATGGTGTTGATTCCATGCGGAATTGCGTTGCTGGGGGAGGTGCCGGAAGCAGAAGATTGGCTGAATTATGCACTGGAATACCTTGCCTGTATCTATTCGCCGTGGGGAGGAGAGGACGGCGGCTGGGCAGAAGGCGGCGCCTACTGGACAACTGCGATGGCGTCCGTGTTGGAGGGATTGGACCTCACATGGCGCTATATGGGTATTGACCTGCTAAAACGTCCATTTTTTCAGCATACGGGAGATTTTATTTTGCAGTGCTATTCGCCGAAACAAATTCACGCCAGCTTTTGTGACCAATCCAATTTAGGGGAATATCCGCCGCTTAAAACAGGATTTTTAATGCGTCATCTTGCGGCATTGACAGGGAATGCAGAGTATCAGTGGTACTACGAACAAATGCTGCCGTGGGAGACAGAAAAATTTACGGCGTTCTATAACTATGGTTGGTGGAACTTCTATTTTGATGATTTTGCAATTCGGTGCGATTGGGGCGATTTGGAGGCACGGCCACCTTCAGCAGAGCCACAGATAAAATGGTTTCATGATGTGGGGTGGGTGGCGATGCATAAAGATATGGGAGATGAAAAAAAACACATTACGCTGCTGTTGAAAAGCAGTCCATATGGATGTATTAGCCACAGCCACGGCGACCAAAACGGTTTTATTCTGCACGCCTATGGGGAACCTATGGCAATTGAAAGTGGGTATTATGTAGCATATGGTAGTGATATGCATTTAAAATGGCGCAAACAAACCCAGTCCACCAATAATATTTTAATTGATGGTATAGGACAATATGCAGGAAAAAATAAACATAGTCAATTGGATGCGACAGGCAACATTTTGGACGCAGGACAGCAGGATGGTGTACTTTATGCAAAGGCGGAGGCAGCACAAGCATATCGGCTGACGGTGCCTACATTAAAGTCGTACCGTCGTAATATTTATTTTGTAGACGGCGCGTATTTTGTGATAGAAGACAACGTGGAACTGACAGAAGAAAAGCCCATACAATGGCTGTTACACAGTTTGCAGCCGTTTCAGCTTGGCGCAAACAAAGCAGTTATGCAGGGAAATGCAGCAAATATGCGGGTAGAATTTATTACCGGCGGTATGACACTGTCGCAGATGGACACATTTGATAAAGCGATTCGTCCGCAGGAGTTAGAGGGGAAAGCGGCGCAGTGGCATTTATGTGCACAGACACTTCCTGCAACACGGCATAGAATTGTAACGCTAGTAGTGCCAGAAAAACATGGGGAAGAAAAGAAGATTTTGGTCAGTCAAGAGAACGGAACCATCCGTTTCTTATATAAAAATGAATTTCAAGTAAAAAAAGAATGAAAAAGGGAGGAAAATGGTTATGAACATGAGAAAAGTATTTACCAGCGGACTGTGCTGTACTCTTGTAGCGGGAATGCTGGCAGGCTGTTCCGGCAGTGGCGGGAACAAAACTGCAAACACAGGCGGGGAGTTGATTCCCACCGTGACAACTGATGGCACCTATCCTATGGATACGGATGTGGAGTTGTCCTACTGGTTGGACTTAACGCCTAATATTGCTGCTTATGCAGGCAGTATGAATGAGATTGAGTTTGCCAAGTATATGGAAGAAGAAACCGGTGTGAAAATTAAGTATGTGCATCCGCCGGCAGGGCAGGCGACAGAAAAATTTAATTTGATGGTAGCATCACAGGATTTGTCTGATATTGTGGAATCCAATTGGCCAGCCTATAAAGGCGGACCCAGCAAAGCAATTAAAGACAAAACGATTCTTCCGCTGAATGAAGCGCTGAACAAAGGCGTTTCTCCGAACTTAAAAAAATTCCATGAAGAAAATCCTGAGATTGCAGCACAGATTCAGACAGATGATGGTGAATTCTATATGTATCCATTTGTCACAAAAGATTCTATTCTACAGACAGCAATGGGCTTTATGGTACGGGAGGATTTGCTTGACAAAGCAGGACTGGATAAGCCGGAAACCATAGAGGATTGGGAAACCATGCTGGCAGCATTTAAAGACATGGGCATTAAAGCGCCAATTACATTGAAATTGAAAAATGCAGAATTGAATAATATGTCGGCATTCATGGGTGCTTATGGAATCAAGAGCGAATTTTATCTGGAAGGTGATACGGTGAAATACGGACAGTATGAAAAAGCCTATGCCGACTGGGTAAGAATGATGAAAAAATGGTATGATAACGGTTGGCTGGACAGTGAATTTACCAATGAAGATGCGAAACGGATTGACGCGCTGGTGATTAACGGCGAGGCGGGCGCAATGGGCGGTTGGAATGGTTCCGCTTTTGGAAAATGGA
>CATIYX010000198.1 GCA_949739095.1 uncultured Clostridia bacterium
ATTTTGGCATAACCGTTTGAGGTCTTGCCTTTTTCTATATCTATTATACACAAAATAAATGCAGTTGTCAAGAGTATGGTTTCATGAGGATGCGGCATCCGGCGTGAGCGCAGTGGTGGATTCGCTGCTGGAAGTCCCCGCCCTGTTAGGACTGTGACGGAAAAGAGAAATACCGAGGAGCAACCGGTATGTCGGTTGTTCCTTGGCATTATTCGTCGTTTTTTAGTGCTGCACCAGCACTCAGTCCCATAATAAAACCGGCTACATAAGATTTTCCGGCAGCACGCATTTGTATGCGGCGGCAAACATCCACATACTCTAAGGAACAGTTTCGTTTGTTAATATCGGTTTCTTGTAAAAGCTGTTCCTCTAGTTGTTTTGCAAAGGATTCCTCCTTATCAAGCTGTTTTTCGTCCATGCAATCTGCAATGCGGCGATAAAAGTTGTCAAAGAACATTTCATCTAAAAAGTCCATGTTTATTCCCCTTTCGTTTATGATAAATAGAGTATATCACAAAAAATAGTAAAATGTGCAAAAAAGTATCATACGGTAACATTGTTTTATTGCAAGACGTATGCTTGCTGGAAAGTTACCCGTTAAAACATGTCTTTCACAAATGAGCTACGGGCATATATATTTTCCCAAAATGTCTCCGTGTCCTTGCGGGAATCCCTTACCGCCGAAAAATGTCCTCCGCACCCTACACTATATGTAGAGTGTTCCCCCTTGATTTTTTCTCTGGTAAGGATTCCCACAAGTAGATTGTGCTTAAGATGGAGAGATTGCTCTCTTTGATTTTGGGGGGAGATATATATGCTCTCCGGCAGAAATATGCGAAGTCGGTTGGGAGGGGGAATGGCGAATAGTTTGTTTTTCCCCCTTTTGAAAAAATTAATAGTGCAAGATATATAATTCTTAGTTGACGAGAGAGTATGTCAGCGTTATAATAAATTTAGATGGACTATATAAAAATCTTTATGAAATGAAAAGGTGGGATTGGAATGAAACGGATTTTTATGGTGCTAATGGCGGCTGTTTTCATGATGATACCTTTCTCGTGTCCGGCGGCAGACATCAGTTTGCAACAAGTATTATACATATCTTCGGTGCGCTGGTATGCGGGTGTGACGGAAAATGCAAATAAAATCAGCGCGCTGCACGCAGGAGATACATATGAGTCGATAACGGCGCTGGTGGAAGTGGCAAAGAATACGGCAGGCGCATCGGCGAGTAGCACAATGCTGGTCGGGGAAGTACTGGACGGCGACGGCAATGTGACAGATAGGATTTTTAGTTCTGTGTATCTGGACGACAAAACGATAACGCAACTAACTTTCCAAAATGTGCAGCCTAAAACAACAGGGGATAAACTACGGATTTATCTTTGGGACGGCGTGGCGGCTATGAGACCGTTGGCACAGGTACAGGAGTTATATACGACTAGCGAATTGGTGGACGAGACGGCG
>CATIYX010000199.1 GCA_949739095.1 uncultured Clostridia bacterium
CGCGCCCATGTCTGTGAGTTGTTTCACTGCCGCTTTCACCGCCGCGTCAACCGCCGCATCTGCGCCTTCAAAATATTCCCGCACCAGCGCAATTTTCATACCTTTCACATCGCCTTGCAACGCTTTGGTATAATCAGGATAGGCAATATCCAGCGAGGTGGAATCCATTTTGTCATGTCCTGTAATGCGGTTCATGATATATGCCACATCTTCTGCACTTTTTGCCAGCGGTCCGATTTGGTCCAGAGAGGACGCGAACGCTACCAGTCCAAACCGGCTGACTGTTCCATAGGTCGGTTTCAGTCCTGTCACGCCACAAAAAGATGCTGGCAATCGAATGGAACCACCTGTATCAGAGCCCAGCGTATAATATGCCATACCGGCCGCCACTGCTGCCGCGCTGCCGCCGCTGCTGCCACCCGGCACTCTGTCTAAATCATAAGGGTTGTGCACCGCACCAAAATAGGAGGTTTCATTGGAGGAACCCATAGCGAATTCGTCCATGTTCAATTTTCCCAGCATCACGCCGTCCTTACTCAGTTGTTCCGCTGCATATGCGCTATAGGGCGGCACAAAATTTCCCAGCATTTTCGACGCACAGGTTGTTCGCACACCTTTGGTGCAAATGTTGTCTTTGATGGCATAGGGAATGCCCGCCAGCGGTTCCAGCGATTCTCCCGCAGCTATCTTTGCGTCTATTTGCTCCGCCTGTTTCAATGCCTCTTCTTCGCAAACAGTGATATATGCATTAATGGAATCATTTTTTGCTTTAATTTGTTGTAATGCTGCTTTGGTCAGTTCTGTGCAACTGACTTCTTTCTTATGTAGTTTGTCAGCCGCTTTTTTTGCAGTAAGCTTTAGTAGCTCCACGATAGTCACGTCCTTTCTATTCTACGATTTTCGGCACTGAGAAACAGCCTGCCTGTTTATGCGGCGCATTTGCAATAATATCCTCGCGTGCATAGGACGGCTGTACCTCGTCCGCACGCAGCACATTTTCCACCACAATGGAATGTGCCGCCGGTTCCACATGTTCTGTGTCCAATTCGCCCAGCTTGTCTGCAAAAGCGATGATATTTCCCATATCCTGCGTTAACCGCTGCATTTGATTCTCCGACACATGGAGCCGCGCAAGGCGCGCAACATAATCCACTTCTTTTTCCGTAATTTTCATGGTTCTTCTCCTCCTATTATATGTTCACGGCAAGGCGTACCGTTTGGGGTACGCCGCCTGTTTTATTCACAAAGTCTTTCAAACTCTTCTTCACTCAAAACGCGCACGCCCAGTTCCTGCGCTTTTTCCAGTTTGCTGCCCGCTTCCGCGCCCGCCAGCACATAATCTGTTTTCTTGGAAACACTGCCGCTCACTTTGCCGCCAAAACCTTCAATGATTTTTTTTGCCTCCGCACGCTTGTAATGCTCCAGTGTTCCGGTTAGAACAAAAGTCTTGCCCGCAAACGCCTCCTTCTGTTCCACCACTTCGCCGGTATAGTGCATCTGCACGCCCGCTTCTTCCAAGCGCTGAATAAGGTCTCGGTTCTGTTCATCGGCAAAATAGTTGACAATGCTTCTTGCCATAATGCCGCCGATTTCATGAATCGCTGCAAGGGCTTCTTCACTTTTCTGCATGAGCTGTTCCATCGTTGGCACATGCATTGCCAGCAGCTTTGCGCCGCGCTCTCCGATATGGCGAATACCCAAAGCACACAGCACGCGGTCCAGACCAGCGGATTTTGATTTTTCCAGCGCGGTAAGCAAATTATCCGCCGATTTTTCACCCATCCGTTCCAGTGAAACCAACTGCTCCGCTGTGAGATGGTATAAATCTGCCACGTCATGAATCAAATCATGCTCTAACAACAATTCTATCACAGCGGGACCCAATCCGTCAATATCCATTGCGCCTTTAGAGGCGAAATGAATGATATTACGCAATCGCTGAGCGGGACAATTACTCCCCTGACAGCGCACTGCCGCTTCTCCTTCTTCGCGCAGCGTATGCGCACCGCACTCCGGACAGGTTTCAGGCATTTCAAAAATTTTCTCCGCGCCAGTCCGTTTTTCCGGCAAACTTGCCACCACTTCCGGAATGATTTCTCCCGCTTTACGCACAATCACCCTGTCGCCAATGCGAATGTCCTTGTCGCGAATGTTGTCAATGTTGTGCAACGTGGCACGCGATACCGTTGTGCCTGCAAGCCGTACCGGTTGCAGCACCGCGTTTGGCGTGAGCACACCAGTGCGCCCAACTTGCACAATAATATCTTCAATGACCGTCTCCTTTTGTTCTGCCGGAAATTTAAATGCTGCCGCCCATTTTGGATATTTAGACGTTGTCCCAAGAGTCTCCCGTAGAGACAAATCATTCAACTTCACAACTGCGCCATCAATTTCATAGGAGGTATTGCCGCGTGCTTCTCCAATGATTTCAATATGGCGGTAAATATCATCTAATCCCGTTTTGACTGCAATATTGTCTATAACAGCAAAACCACAGCTGCGCAAATAGTCCAGACTCTCGTAGTGAGAGGTAAATTCTTTTCCTTGCACCTGTTGCACATTGAACACAAACACCCGCAGTCCCCGCTCCCGTGTCACCTCGCTGGAAAGTTGCCGCAGAGAACCCGCCGCCGCATTGCGCGGATTGGCAAAGGTACTTTCCTCTGCCGCCTCTCGCTGTGCATTCAGTGCTAAAAATGATTCTGTCGGCATATAGACCTCGCCGCGCACCTCCAAAAAAGTCGGCGCGTCCGGTAATTTCATAGGAATGCCGCCTACTGTTTTGAGATTCTCCGTCACATCTTCTCCCACTATACCGTTGCCACGTGTGGAACCACGTGTAAATACACCGTTTTCATATTCCAGTGCAACAGATAGACCGTCAATTTTAGGTTCCACACAAAATGCTGGCACTCCTCCCAGCGCCGTTTCCACCTTTTGCAGAAATTCACCCAATTCTTCTTTGGAAAACACATCCATCAAACTCTGCATAGGAACAGTATGTTCCACCGGCGAAAATTGTTCTGCTACCTTGCCGATAATACGGTGCGTTGGCGAATCCTCGTCATCAAACTGCGGGAACTGCACTTCCAGTTCTTCCAGTTCTCGCAGCATTGCGTCATATTCAAAATCCGAAATTTCAGGGTTATCCTGATTATAGTATTTGTCACTGTGGTAGAGCAACTGCCCCCGCAGAGACTGTATTTTTTTCTGTGCTTCTGTTTCCTGCACGTTCTATCGCCCGCCTTATCTGAAATTTACTGCACTGGTGCTTTTGTTGGCGACGCCGGTGTTTTCGTTGCCTGAGACTGCGATGCCGGTGTTTTAGTGGATTCCGGCGTTTGGGTCGGTGTTGTGGTTGCAGTCGCTCTCGGCGTTGCCGTGGGGATTACCTGTGGAATCACATCTACCGCCACCTTCACTTCATCCATCAGCGCCTTCGCCTCAGACTGTACCGCTGTTACCATTTTATTATTTTGATATACCTGTACCACCAAATATACATTGACGACAGCAAGTACCAAAATGCAGATTGTGAATGCCGCAATCATATTGGACACTTTTTTGGACAGCGTGTGAAACACCTTGTTACGCAGTTCCACTTCTTTGTCCACCGTCCGCGTCAAATTCTCCCGTAGCCGCAGATCAATACTTCGTCCCGTCATATCATATAGGAAAAATCCTTTCATACGCCGCCATTTTTCCTTGTCGCCGATATATATCCGCTCCACATTGGCAACAGGATCAAACATAAACAAAATATTGTCCGGTTCATTAAAGAACCCCGTCTGAATCAAAATATCCTGTTCTGTAGGATGTACGTCAGGATGGGTGCTATAGCTCCCCAGAATCGCCAGATGGGGATATAGCATTTCCCGTTCCTGTTTGATGCGCTCCCAGGAATCCGTCGTAAACGATGGCGCTTCTACGCCGTCTCCGCCGGTATAGACCGCTTCCAGCAACGCTGAAATAAAAATGTCACCGTCTTTTTTCTCTCCCAGCAACACGCCGCGCGCACCGTTTGATGCACCGCCTTTCCCAAATTTTAGAATCTTTAAATACGCTGCATATTCAATATATACCTTCTTCTCATCTTGCTGTCCAATCAAAATCGTCTGTTTGTTATCCATTTCAGCCATTGCTTTTATCCTTCCTTTCCGCTTTTTCTTTCGCGAATTAACAGTCGCATTGCTTCGACCGCTACTTTGATAGCACGTTCTGTATCATAAACAATCGTGTCGTCCAGTCCGCTATCCCGCCGAATTTGATTGCCCATCACGCTCAGCACCGCGCCTACGCGCACGCCAAGTGTGGCGCCTACGACGAACAGCGCCGCCGTTTCCATTTCTGAGGCAAGCGTTCCGCCCATGACCCACGCCCTACGTTTGTTTTCCAGCTCATATCCTACCGGTTTCCCAGCACCTTCATGTTCTCCATAAAAGGAATCCTTGCTTTCCACCACACCCGTATGACAGCGGTATCCTTTTTGCTTTGTTGCCTGCACCAGAGCATTTATAATTTCCAAATTGGCTACAGCCGGAAACTCAATAGGCATATATTCTTTCGTGGTACCCTCCATACGAATAGAACCGGTCGGCACCACTAAATCTCCGCCCAGAACCTCCATATGGTATCCACCGCAGGTGCCGACACGAATGAATGTATCCGCTCCGGTATGTACCAATTCCTCCAATGCAATTGCTGCTGAGGGTCCACCAATACCTGTGGAAGTCACCGCCACAATTTCACCCTCCAGTTTGCCGCGCCATGTCGTATATTCCCGATTCTGCGCCACTTTTTCTGGCTGTTGCAAATACCTTGCAATTGCCTCACAGCGACCTGGATCACCTGGCAGAATCACATATTTCCCAATATCCCCCTGCTTCACACGAATATGATATTCACTGCCTTGGTTATAAATCACAGGCGTTCCCTCCTCATTTTTTTATTCTATCGTTTGACTGACCTGATACAAATTTGCATAAATACCGTCATGTTCCAAAAGCTGACGGTGTGTGCCCCGTTCCGCAATACCTTCATCTGTTAAAACAACTATTTCATCTGCATTCTGAACCGTTGACAATCGGTGTGCTACCACAATGGTCGTACGGTCGCGGCTGAGGTCCTCCAGCGCCTTTTGAATCATGATTTCCGTCACATTGTCCAGCGCAGAGGTCGCTTCGTCCAAAATCAGAATAGGTGGATTTTTCAGGAACACCCGCGCAATGGAAACACGTTGTTTTTGCCCACCGGATAGTTTGATACCCCGTTCTCCAATATAGGTATCATAACCATTTTCCAAACTCATGATAAATTCATGCAAATTCGCTTTTTTCGCCGCTTCCACAACTTCTTCTTTTGTCACCTCATGCCCGTCCTGCCAGCCGCCATAGGCAATGTTGTCATAAATGGTTCCTGTGAATAAAAACACATCCTGTTGCACGATACCAATATGCCCACGCAAGGAATCCAGTGTAATATCCCTGATATCCATTCCATCAATGGTAATTTTGCCGCTGTCGATTTGATAGAACCGCGGAATCAGGTGACACAGCGTTGTTTTTCCGCCGCCGCTTGGTCCCACCAGCGCCACAGTGGTTCCTTTTTTGATTTCCAGTTCAATACCGCTGAGCACTTCGGAGCCGTCCTCATAAGTGAAACTGACATCTTCAAAACGGATATTACCTTCCACTTGTTCCAACGGACGCGCCGTTTCTCTGTCCTGTTCCTCTTCAACCTCCATCAATTCCTGAAACCGTTTGAAGCCCGTCATACCGGACTGGTATTGTTCTATAAACTGTACCAGCTTACGAATCGGAACTAAAAACACATTGACATACAATAAGTATGCCACAAATTCGCCCGCATTAATCCAGCCATAGTAGGTGAAAATACCGCCTGCAATCAGCACCACCACATTCAGCAGGTCAATGATAAAGTTCATACCGGAAAAAAATTCCCCCATCACCTTATAGGAAAATTCCCGCGCTTTACAAAATGCTTTGTTATTTTTATTAAATTTTTTCAGTTCCTGCTCGGTATTCACAAATGCTTTGGTCACTCGCACGCCCGCAATGCTGTTTTCCAGTGTTGCGTTGACCTCTGCTACCTCCACGCGCGTTTTAGTGAACGCTTCGTTCATGCGCATCCGTTTTTTTATGGCAAACCAAACCAATACCGGCAAAAAGGCAAATATGATAATCGTCAGCCAAAGATTCATGTTCGCCATTAAAATAAACGAGCCAACCAGCGTTAATATCGACAGAAACAAATCCTCCGGTCCGTGATGTGCCAATTCTGACACGTCCATCAAATCATTAATCATGCGTGACATGATAACGCCCGTTTTGTGATTGTCAAAATACGTAAACGGCAGTCGCTGCAAATGTTTGAACACTTTTTCGCGCATATCCGCCTGCATTCTCACGCCCACTACATGCCCATAGTATTGCATACAATAGTTCAAAACTGCTTTTACAATATAAATACTAAGCAACACTATCGCCCAAACCAGCAGTAATTGCATTTGACGGTTCGGAATATAAATATTAATCATGTTTCGTGTAATCACCGGATAAAACAATTCGCTGATGGATACAATTATCGCACAGCACATGTCAAAAATAAACAGGTTTTTATGCGGCTTATAATAGCTAATAAACGCCTTCCACAAAATCTATCATTCCCTTTTTTCTTTTTTTCCATAACAGGCACAGCAAATTTCGCACCTGTCCCCATTTCAAACAGAAAGAGGCGGCGAATGCCATGCGACAAGGCAGCCTCCAAAGGTTCCGCCAAATTCCGTATGTTTCACCGCCTATATTTTTTATCAGTTCATTCCTATTCACGCCACTTTGATACGATTGTGTCATCTTCAATAATAGCTTGAAAAAGCTGTTTTGAAGCTTCTGCACGTTTTGCCATGATTTCTTTCTTCTGCATATTCTGCGGAATGACACGCAACCCCAGATAGAGATCCGGTCCCTGATAGCCGCCTTCTATTACAAAAGGCGTATTTGTAATCTTCACCAACAGCGGCTGGCTACCGTCCTCACTATATTTCAGTAGTTCCGGCGCAATATTCGCCCGCTGTACATAGTCCGTCAAATCTTGAAACACATCCATGTTAATATACCGCTGCATGGTGGTCTCATCCACCAAAATCAACGTGCTGTCCCCGCCGACAAACTCTAAATCTGCTTTGGTCATTGCAGCAAGCGCCATCTGCGCGTCCAGCGATTCATTATATATCAGCGTTTGGAAGGATACGACCTGTTTACCGTCTTCATTAAGATCCGGTGTTTTTTCCGCCGCATAGGCTTCCATGTCCGGTATCCATTCCTCGTCAAATAGCCCTCCGCCAATATGCATGATCAAAATATCAGGATTCACCCTTGTGACAATGCTCAACACGGTTCCGATAATCAGCGCCGCTGCAATCACACCTACAATGGTATGTACCCGATAGTAAAACCAATAATTGCGCCAAAACTCTTTGTCTGTTATTTTATAATATTTGGAGAAATCCTTATCCATACTTATCGGCTCCTTTTAGCGCGCTATCAACCGTTTTTTTATTGCTCTGCCTGCTTTTTCATTGCAGGAAACAGCAGCACATCCCGAATCGAATAACTGTCCGTCAGCAGCATTACCAAGCGGTCAATACCGATACCCAGTCCACCCGTCGGCGGCATACCATATTCGAGTGCGGTGATAAAATCGTTATCCAAATCGTTCGCTTCGTCATCACCCGCGGCTTTGAGTTCCGCTTGTCGCACGAAACGCTCCCTCTGGTCAATGGGATCATTCAGTTCCGAAAACGCGTTTGCGTGTTCACGTCCAATAACAAACAGTTCAAACCGTTCTGTATATTCCGGCTTGTCCGCTTTGCGTTTTGCCAGCGGCGAAATATCCACCGGATGGTCCATCAAAAAGGTCGGCTGAATCAGTTTTTCTTCCGCAAATTCTTCAAAGAACAGATTCAAAATATCGCCTTTTTTGTGGTGTTCTTCAAATTCCACATGATGTTCTTTTGCCAGCTGACGCGCCTGCTCCAGCGTCTCCACCTGGTCAAAATCCACACCTGCATATTTTTTCACTGCATCCACCATGGTAATGCGTTCAAACGGCTTACCCAAATCAATTTCCACGCCGTTGAATGTGATTTGTGTTGTACCCAGTACTGTCTGCGCCACATGACGAATCAAATTTTCTGTTAAATCCATCATTCCATAGTAATCCGTATATGCCTGATATAACTCCAGCAATGTAAATTCAGGGTTATGGCGAACGGAAACACCCTCGTTGCGGAACACGCGTCCAATTTCATAGACCCGTTCAAATCCGCCGACAATCAACCGTTTCAAATGCAATTCCAACGCAATACGCATATACATGTCCATATCCAGCGCATTGTGATGCGTAATGAATGGACGCGCCGCTGCGCCGCCAGCAATGGAATGCAGCACCGGCGTTTCCACTTCCAGAAATGCCTGCTGATCCAAAAAATTACGGATTTCGCGAATAATTTTAGAGCGTTTTTCAAATGTATCGCGCACATCCGGATTCACAATCAAATCCAGATACCGTTGGCGATAGCGAATTTCCGTATCTTTCAGCCCATGCCATTTTTCCGGCAGCGGCTGCAACGATTTTGACAGCAACGTCACCTCTACAGCTTTAATTGAAATTTCGCCTTTGTTGGTGCGGAACACTTCGCCGCGTAC
>CATIYX010000200.1 GCA_949739095.1 uncultured Clostridia bacterium
ATAACGACGGTTTAAAGGAGTGAGAAACTTGAAAAAATGTTGGAATTTATTATTGGCACTCAGTATGCTGCTGACTATGTGTGCATGGTCGCTGCCGGTAAGTGCGGAAGAACCGGTGCCGGGCACAAACCTCTTGAAAGGCGGCTACAGTTGGGTGTGGAACTCTAGTTGGGGGAACACCACAGGAGTAGTGATAGACGGAGATCTCACAACATCAACGAGAGTAAACAGAACATCCGGCAATTCTTATATTGCTGCTGCAATACCGACCGCATTGGGGATACAAAAATTTAATAAAATCCGTCTCTTTTTTCATAAACCAGAAGGCTTTTCGCCAGCTACTTATGCTATAACGACTTATACAAGTGCAGGAGATGCTGACCCTGGTGAAAGCTGTGACTATAGTGTGAAATTTGGAAGCGGAAACTTTTTAGCGAAGGCGGCAGGAAAGTTAGAGGGAACTCAAGAAAACATTATTAGTTATGAATATGACCAAGATGGGGTTCTTCCGCAACAAATGGCATATGAATTTACCACACCGATAGAAGGCAGGATTTTTTATTTCACCTATGCTTATGCGGCGGCAGGTGCACCGAATGCGGTAACTACTAACACAACATTTGGTCTTTATGAAATGGAAGCATACTATGTTACACCGGCGGATGTGAAATGGGATAGCGAAGAAACCGCCAAAACCGTTCTAAAACCGGTAGCAGGTGAAACGAGTGAAATGGATGTTGCTTATAGTGTCTATGACCAGCTTGGTGACAAATTGGGAGACAATCTGCAAGCAGCATTTCCGGGCACGCTGGAGCTGAAAGAAAGCTATGCAGGCGTGACACTGGAGGACGGAAAACTCAAAGTGACGTCAGACTGTACGACAGATACAATTGAGCTTCTCTACATAGCGAAGGACAGCGATAACAATACGGTGCTGGAAAAAACTTTGAGCGTTGGGGTTGTGGATGAGATATCGGCAACCATCGCATATTTGGAGGGACAGATTCCTGCAGAGACACAGACAAATCTGACACTGCCGACAAGTTATATGGTGGAGGGTAACACAGTCTCTATTTCGTGGCAGTCCAGCAATACAAGCTATATTGCAGCAGATGGAACCGTGACGCGTCCTTCCTATGAAACCGGAGATCAGACAGTGACACTCACCGCCAGCATTACGCCTTCCGATGGTAGTACGGCACAAACAAAAAACTTCACCGTGAAGGTTATCAGAGCGGAGAGCGCAGCAAAAGTAACGCTGGATGCAGCCAAAACCGCGCTGAAATGGGACGTTCTGTCAAACGAGACGACAAAAACTGTGACCCGAGATTTAACATTGCCTGTAGCGGTGGATGGGAAATTGAACATTGGCGGAATCGACTACGCGGGCGTGAATATTTCCTGGAAAAGCAGCGATGAAACGACGATTTCTACTACGGGCGCTGTGACGAGAAAAGTCGGCGGCGGACGGAGCACTCTTACTGCAACGCTTTCTATTGCAAACGGAAGTGAAGAACCTCTGACAGATACCGTAACATTTTCTGATATTGTTGTACTTGCGAAGGGGACGGAGCATAACATCATGTACGGCGGTTATAGCTGGGGCGCATGGGGAAATTGGAATGGTGCGCTGGACGGTTGCATAGCAACAAGCAGTGGTATTGGTAAACACTCTGCACAGACCAATCCTGATTATCCGGTTGCTTTTGTAACCGGCGGCGACCATGCTGCGAAAAAATATAATAAATTGGTTCTCTATTTCTCAAAGGATAAAAGCGCTGCAGACGGCAGTTTTAATATAGACGATTTCAGGTTGGATGCTTATACCGCAGGACTCAGCAATGACCCTGGGAAGGGCGCCAGTGTGAAACCGGCTATTAGCAATCCGGAAGGAGAGGTTAATCTTCTTTCCTATGAACAAGGAAAAGCATTGCTGGAGGAAGCAGAGAACAATGAAAACTACAGGGTTGTCGTGAATCTTGATGCGCCGCAGCAAAGCAAATATTTTGTCTTTGGTTGGAGAAACGCTAACAATCTACCCGCCGGCGGACTTTCCGAATTTGAAGCATTCTATGCCAAACCGGCAAGTGTGAGTTGGGACAATCCGAATAGCATTTCCATGGTCGTGCCGAGGGCAGGAAGCGCACCAAGCAGTTATGACCTTCCGGCGTATACCGTTTATGATGAGCTGGATGATGAAGTGACGACAGGATTCACCGCTACATGGGCTCTGACAGAAAACTATACAGGTGTGACGCTGGCAGACAATAAAATTACGCTAAGCAGTGATTGTACCGTAAACGAAATTTTGCTTACCTATACATCAAAAGATAATGCAGACAATACAACCTGTCTGACGCAGCAATTGACAATTCCGCTGGCAGCTGCATCGAATGACTATGTTGATGTGACAGCGGCGGCAGACTATCTGCAGAACTTAATCCCGGAGACCACCACGGAAGACATTACGTTGCCGACAAGCTACACAGGAACAAACCCTGTAAGCATTTCCTGGGCAACGGATAATGCAAACTATATTGCAGCTGATGGAAAAGTAACGCGACCAAGCGGTGCCACAGGCGATGTGACGGTGAAGTTAACTGCCACCATTACATGCGGCACAGAGACCATCACCCGCGAATATCCGGTTCAGGTTGAAGCGGAGGAAGCGACCGCAGCAGATGATTTACTGAAAGAAGCAGCCGAGGCGCTGATCTGGGACGTGATTTCCGATCAGAATCAAACAGCAATTGGAAAAGCATTGTTGCTGCCGAGGGCACAAAATGGAACACTGACACTAGGCGAAAAAAGCTATTCGGGTGTGAATATTTCCTGGAACAGCAGTAATCCCGAGGTGCTGTCAAATAAGGGAAATGTTACGCGGCAGGCGGAAGCAACAGCGCTAACGCTGACTGCTACGCTTTCCGCAACAAGCGGCGGACAGCAATTGACGCTGGATGTGCCTTTTGATATTACGGTTGCCGCAGCGGGAACTGCTGTGAATACGAAAAATATCATGGCAGGCGGCTATGGCTGGGTGACGGGCGGCTGGGGCACTGCATCCAACGCGGTCGATGGCAAAAGAAACACGGCATGGTCACTCGGTGAGCACTCACAAACAAGCATTGCAGCAGGACTGAAGACAGCAAGCGGAGAGATTGAAAAATATAATAAAGTGAATATCTATTTCTACTTGACCAATCATTTGTTGAGCTATGATGTGACGGGTTATACACAGACCTCAAGCGATCCTGGAAAGGGAGCCAGCGCAGCGTTTGCCGGCGGCAGCGGCGGTGTGGCTGTTATCTCTTATGACGCGGAGAATCCGGCTACCATATGGGATGAAGATGGCAAGGTATCTGTAAGTTTTAAAGAAGCAAAACAAAGTCGGTATTTCGGCGTTACGCTTGCCAATAGTGCAAAAGATGAAAAAAACAGCAACAATACAGGTATCTATGAATTGGAAGCTTATTATCTCACACCAAATGAAGTGCGTTGGAACGATGAAACCCAGAAGGTATATAAACCGCGCAGCGAGGGTGAAATAACAAGCTTTGACCTGCCGGAGTACACTGTCTATGATGAATTCGGCGATAAGATGGTGGATGAAAGTTTCACAGGAGAATGGTCATTGGCGGAAACCTATACAGGCGTGACCTTTGCAGATGGCAAAATCAGTCTCACTTCTGCCTGCAATACAGACGGAATCGACCTGATATATACCTCAAAGGACGCTGACAAGACATGGCTGCAACAAACGCTGACGATTCCGGTCGGTGTGGTGAATAATGATTACTACACCATGATGGCTGTTGCGGATTATCTGGATACACAGATTCTGCCGCAGGCTACGGGTAATTTGAATATGTTGACAAGCAAGGACGGCGTTTCTGTTGTATGGACTTCTGATGATGAGGAATGTATTGCGACGGATGGAACCGTGACGCGTCCGGCATATGGTACAGAGGACAAGAATGTGACATTGACCGCTGAACTGTCGATTGGGGAATTCAAATTCACGAAAACCTACACGGTAAAAGTGATACAGAATGCTACGGATGAGCAAATCGCGCTCATGGACGCAAACCGCATTGATTTGGGTGTAAAGGGTATCGTATCCTCCGATATTGAGTTGCCGACGACCGGATATTATGGCAGCACCATCACATGGTCGAGCGACAAATCAAATGTGATTTCAGCGGAAGGCAAATATACGCTGACGCAGGGAACCGGAAACAGCACGCCTGTGAAGCTGACGGCAACGGTAACATTTGACGGAAAAATAGTGAAAAAAGATTTCACAGTCTATGCAAAAACAACCTCCACCGGCGGCAGTATTGGCGGTGGTGGAGGTGTCGGCGGCGGACGCGGCAGCAGCGGCAGCAAAACCATAGCAGGAAACACCGCAGTGAATATACCACCGGCACCGCTCACCAATGACCAACTGGAACAGGGACTATTTGCAGATGTTCCGTCCGGTCACTGGGCAAAATCCTATATTGAAGAATTGGCGGGCAGAAAGATTATCAACGGTATAGACAGCAGCCACTATGAACCGGAACGGGAAATTACCCGCGAAGAATTCCTCAAGTTGGTTATCATGGCGTTTGGATTCACCTTAAAACCTGATAATATTGCGTTTACTGATGTAGTAAGCGGTGAATGGTATGCGGACTATGTGGCAACAGCATATAAAGAAGGACTTATCAACGGAATGACAGAGACGGAGTTCGGCATTGGTCGCAGTATCACCAGACAGGACGCAATTGTAATTCTGGAACGCGTGCTTACAAAACGCGGCACAGAATATACCGGCGTAGGCAAAGAGTATACAGACGTGGGCGATATTGCGGACTATGCGGCAAGAGCAGTGGAGAATTTGACCATTATCGGTATCGTAGAAGGTAATGAAGAAGGAAACTTCCTGCCGCAAAATCACACAACACGGGCGGACGCTGCTAAAATCATCTATGCAGCCATGAAGCAAGGGGGACTGTGGTAATGAGAAAAAAATTAATTTGCTTACTATTAGTGTTTATGTTCCTGTGCGCAGCCGGTTTTCCGGCTGGCGCAGCAGGTTTTACTGACACAAATGGGACCCGATATGAAACGGCAGCAAATGTACTTTCCGCGCTGGGTTTTATATCGGGACAGGGAGATGGGGCGTTTGATGTGAACAGCCCAATGACGCGGGCGGAGTTTGCTTCTGTGATAGCGAGAATGTCCAAAAGTTGGGGACTGAATATCGGTAGTGACGCCACTTATTTTTATGATGTGCGCGAAGGTTATTGGGCAAAAAATGCAATCGACAGCGTGACAAACGCGGGGTTGATGGCAGGAGAAAACAACTTTTTTCGCCCGGATGAACCAATCACAACAGAAGAAGCGGCATGTGCACTCGTGATTTTTCTGGGCTATGATTACCTTGCACAGAAGCAGTCCTATACGCTTGCGGCTGTTCAGATTGGTTTGCTGCGTTCCGTTCAGAGTACGAATCAAATCACGCGCGGGGAACTGCTTATCATGTTGTATAATGCGCTGGATATTGACCTGCTTTCTGTAACAAGAATTGTACAGAGCGCAAACGGTGTGCTGACAACACAAAAAGAAGCGGTGAAGAACGCAACGATTTTAACGGAATATTTTGATATCTATAAAAGCCGCGGACAGGTGACGGCTGTCGGCAATTTGGATATGGTGACCTATACCAATAACGAGACAAACATTGTCCGCATTGATAATGAAGAATATGAACTGGCGGAGGGGATGTCCGCGGATACCGGTGTGCTGGGATGTATCGTAGATTTCTACTACCGTGCAGCGGCGGACGACGACATACCGGTGCTGATGTATTACAATGTGCGCAAGGAAAATGAAATCATTGAAGTATCTGCTGGAAATGTAGCAGCAGGCAATACAACAACGAGCTTCACCTATTTTGATGAGAACGGACGCAGACAGACACAAAAGCTGTCCGCCGGCGCGCGGTTTATTCTCAATGGCTATTTCATTCCCGATTCCGCAAAAAAAGACGGTTTGTTTGACATTGCTGCCGGTTCCGTACGGATTGTCATTCCGTCGGATGACAGCGCTGAATTGGTATGGATTCAAAGTTATGCATACCATCTCGTGAAAGCGGCAGGAAATGACGGAATCTATCTCAAGGACGGCGGCTATATTGATTTGGATGATACAAATGGAGACATAGAAGCATTTTTCTATATGGCAAACGGTACGCCGACAACGCTGAACAAAATCGTTTCGGACAGCGCCGTTGCGCTGGCAGAGACCCAGGCGGCGGACGGAAAAACCTACCGTAGCATTTATGTTCTGAAAAGCGTCACAGGAAAAGTGGAAGAGATTGGCGGCGATACCGACAGGGAAAAAATTATGCTGGACGGTGTGCAATATGACGCGGCGGATGGCGTTATGAACTGGGGACTGCGTTTGGGACTCAGCTATAAGTTCTTCATTGGTATGGACGGCGAAATCTGCCTGTTTCAGGAGGCGAAGTCCGGCAGTCTGCGCTACGGATACTTAATTGAAGTTGGAACAAGCGGCGGCATTAACACAGCGCTGCAAATGAAAATCCTGAACGAAGGCGGCGCAGTTTCACTTTTGGAGGTTGCAAACACGTTTTATATCAACGATATTGCGGTGAAAGAGGGCGGCGTCGGTAGTGCACAGGCATATAATCAATATTTATATGATGCGGCGCAAGGCAAGGCAATTCGTCAGGTTGTAGCATATATGCTTAACGAACAGAATGAGGTTGCCCGCATCTATACAGCGTTAGACAATGAAGATGCAGTTCTTTCTCTCGATGTACCCAGAGCAACACGGCGACTCAAAGCAAGTTCCATCTTTAATTTCGGTGGTGAGTTAGCGCCCAAAAGGGATGGCATCATGTTTGTTGTACCCAGCGATACGAATGCAGATGAAACAGATTATGCCGTTTGGCCGCTTACTGCTTTCACAAACGATGCCAGCTATAGTGTAGAGGGCTATAATGTGGATGATTTACGTGAAGCGGATGTCATTGTGGTGACGGTTGCCAATACAGACGTCACGAACTTTATTGCTAACGGCTATACTTGTGTATTTGACAAAAAGAGCCGCGTAGTATTGGAGGATGGTACAGAAACATGGGCAATCACCTACTGGCAGCAGAATCAAAAACGGACAATGACCATTTTGCCCAGAGACGGCAAATCTACCTATCAGAAAACAATGGAAGCGGCAAGAGATATCAAACGCGGCGATTGTTTCAAGATGGAACTCACAAGCGACAGCACACAGATTAAAAACATAGAAATTGAGTTTAGTAATGCGCAGCGAACGACAATGACAAGCAACTATAATGACGCACGTCTGCTGTACTACGGACAGATGACGGCGATAGGACCGTTGTCTTTTGTAGCGACAGCTTACAGTGAAAATGCAGAGGATAACTATTTGGGAAAAATAAGCTGGTTGTTTAAAAATGCAGCGCGTGTGAGCACCTATCTCTATACAGGCGATGATGAAGAAATTCAGTATTGTCCCAACGGATTGGCAGATGTCAAAGTCGGCGACTGGATTTTGTATCAGGCATATTGTGGCGGTGGTCGTACAATGGTGATTTATCGCGATGATGACAGGCTTCCCAGCGGCGCGCTGAAATAAGGCGCGGAAGTAGTATGGGAAAACCGGAAAGGTTAGGGTATGGTATGAGAAAAAAGAGTAGAATCAAAAGGCAAATCCTTTTATGGACAGCAGCGGCAATGCTGTTGCAGCCCATGATGTTTCAAATCCCTGCCGCTGCAAGTGAAGCTGTCATAAGTGAATTTAGCGATAATTTTGAAGAGTACACAAAAGACGGCAGAATGCTTTATGCGAAAAAATGGGATAATGTGAAACAAGGTACGGACGCGGAAAACCGCGTGAGCGTAGAGCGAGACGGCGACAATGGATTTGCGGCATTTTATGTCAAGGGTGGCGTAGAAAACGGGCAGGTGTCTTATCCGAGCGTCTCTGTGAGAAAAAATAACATCAACAATCAAAATAGGTCGTTGGTCTATGAAGGCAGATTCTATACGTTCGACCAAAATGCGAAAATGACATTTATATTTACAAACGGAAAAACTTCCGAGTTGCAGGAAATTTTCATGCTGCAAGGCAACGAGATTAGTATAAAGACAACAAACGGTCAGTTTCAGGTGGTCAGCCGCGATGCGGAGACAAAAAAATGGAACCGCATTGCATTGGTTTTGGACGGAGCGACCGGAACCTATCAAATCTATCTGAACGGACAGGCGGTCACAGACAGCATTCCCATTTCGCTGAGCAAGCTGGATATTGGCGCACTGTCGCTGCAGATTTCAGTGAAAAATCCTACAGGTATTGCATATGCAGAGGGCAGAATTTATATGGACGATGTATATGTCTATGAAGCGGCGGTGCCGGTGGAAAGTACGGATAGTATCGTCAGCAATTATGCTGATATCAAGACCTATTTGAACCGTCAGTTCACCGGTATTGCTGAGGATGGCAGGGCACATGGCGTGGTGTCATTTACCAGCGCGGTGAACATTGTGAATAATCCGTCAACAACCAACAAAAGCGCTGTGGTGAAACTGGGAGCAGATGGCGCCTATTTTCCACTGGAGCAGATAGCGACGGAGAATTTTAATGTCAAAATCATTTATCAGTCAGACCGTGATGTAACGCTGTGTGCAAAAGACGGAAATGGTAAGACAGAGAACCTCATTACACTGCCTGCTCGTACAAGTTTTGGCAGCGCCAAAGTGGCATTTGATTTGGGAAAAGGTACTTGTGCGTTGCTGGTAAAGGACAGTAAAACACAAAGCGCACAGCTTTCGCTGAAAAATATTATGAGTCTCGGTTTCAGTAGCGAGGGTGCGAGTCTCACGCTGAACAAACTCTTTGCTTACAGCGGCGCGGAGGAATTGGATGATTCCTATTTTAAGGACTATGCCTATCAGAAAAAAGCCAGAGATATTCTGGTGACGGAAACTTGGAAATCTAACTATGACATTTTGGAACAAGGCGTTTTAATGAGTGTTGATTTCTACCAGGTGTCAGTATTTGGCAACAAAATTAGAATCAGCGGAGAGCCGCCGCGCGTGTTTGATGGAAAGCCCTATGTACCGGCGGAGAATACGGCGGTTTATTTGGGCGGCGAGGCGTTGGAGGCGACAGAAAATGTGCCGGTACGTATGATAGCAAACGGGAAAATCGTGGAAATCGGACAGGAAGAAATCCGCTATGAAAAGAACACCAACTATGTGACGGCACAGCGTATGGCGGACATCTTTGGACTTGAACTTGCGTGGGACGGCGAATATTTGCTGGGCTTTGGCAAAAAAACACTGTTTAACAGCGCAAAGGAACAAGACGACCTGAAGAATGCGCTATACTACCAGCGTCCAACCGGTGAAGAAATTTTTGACCGGATTCAAAAGAATGGCAGTCTGCACCCGCGCGTTTATGTGGACGCGGAGCGTTTTGCTGAGGTGCGCGAAAATATAGAGAATGATCCAACCATGAAAGCATGGTATGACAAGATCATGATGGAGGCAGAAGGATATCTCGATACCTATGCACTCTATTTTGAACGATCAGACGGTGTCCGGCTGCTGGCAGTATCCAATCTGATGGTGGCGCGTATGTCTGCGTTGGGACTCGCTTATCAAATGACGGGCGACACCAAGTATGCAGAGGCGGCATGGCGGGATTTGGAAGCAGTGTCGAATTTTAGCGACTGGAATCCGTCGCACTATCTGGACGTTACCACCATGTCGCACGGCATTGCAATAGGTTATAGCTGGTTCTATGACTGGCTGAGCGAGGAGCAGAAAAACATCATTGTGGAAGGATTCATCCGTTGCGGTCTGAACAGCTACATAGAATCGTTGGATATGAGAGATTGGTGGACCTATGTGAATTCCAACTGGAATCCGTGGTGCCATGGCGGATTGATGACGGCAATTGTTGCTATGAGTGACCGGCTGGGTGAGCGTGGCATGTATGCGCTGGATAGAGCGTTTCCCTATCTGGAGTATCTCTATCCGGAATTCGTACCGGACGGCGCTTGGGTAGAAGGTATTTCCTATCATGCGACAACGTTGAGCTATCTGTCACAGTGGTGCGCTACCATGGAAACTGCAACGGGCAAGGATTTCGGATATTGGGATTTGCCCGGTATGGAACTAACGCCCTACTATGGCGAAGCGCTCAGCGGCGCGGGCGGTGTGTATAACTACGGCGATAACACAGAAGTGGTGTCAAACTGTGCGGCACAGGCGTGGTTTGCCTATAAATATCAGGACAACGGTCTTATGCAGATGCGCTACAGTAATATTCTGTCCCGTGGTCTTGCGACAAACTGGTATGATTTATTAATGCTGCGTCCAGAAATGATGAATGGATCAAGTTCTATGAGCAACGATATGCTCTATCAGGATAAAAATATTGTTTCCCTGCGCACCAGCTGGACAGATGCCTTAAATGGCTTCTTCGTAGGTGCGAAGGGCGGACAGAATGGTGAAAGCCATTTCCACTATGATTTGGGTGGCTTTGTCATGGACGTCGGCGGTGTACGGTTTGCCTATGAACTGGGACGTGAAGGCTACGCATTAACGGCAAACGATACAGAAACCTATCAATATAAAAAGCGTGCCGAGGGGCATAACACCTATGTGATTAATCCCGATGAAACGCCGGGACAGGGTGACACCGCGCTTGCAGAGGTTACGAAATTTGTAAGCAAAGAAAAAGGCAGCTATGCGGTCATTGACCTGACGCAGGTATATGGCGAAGCGCTGGATATGAAGCGCGGATTCCTGCTGACAAACGACCGTCAGTCTTTAATCATTCAGGATGAAGTTTCACTTGCAGGCGCATCTGAGGTTTATTGGTTCATGCATACCGCCGGAGACATTGAAGTGGCGGAGGACGGCAAAAGCGTGTATATCACTAACTCCGGCGTTACCATCAAGATGGAAATGTTAGGCAGCGATGACGGCGGCGCAAAATTTGAAGTGCGGGACGCATTGCCGTTGGATACAACGCCATGGCTGGAAGGACAGGGGCGCAACGAAAAATATAAAAAACTAACGATTCACTGGGACAATGTCCAGAGTTATACGCTGGCGCTTGCAGTTTCCCAGGTGATTGACCGTTCGGTTCCGACTTATACACAGGAGGTTGTGCCTATCGCGAATTGGGAAATTCCGGATGGTGAGATAGTACCGCTGCCCAAGCTAAACAGCATTACCATGGATGGCGCGGCGCTGCAAGGATTTAAGCCGGATCAATACACCTATACGGTGAATCTGCCATATGATACAGAAGAAAAACCGGTCTATGCTTATACAGTGGACAATAATCTGGACGTGACTGTAGAGGAAAGCGAAAAAATTATTGGTAATACAAAATTCATTGTGCATGACAAAGAAACCGGAAAATATGCGGTTTATATTATCAGCACACATGTGAATAGTTATATCGGTCAGATTCCGGGAAGCAAGGAATTGAATATTGTCGGTGTAACAGCAAGCGATGAACAGGCGTCGGAAGGAAACTATGCGGTCGGCGTATTAGATAATGATTATATGACGCGCTGGGCTGCTATGGATGATGCATGGCTCACAGTAGAGTTAGCAGAACCAACGGAAATTTATGCACTCGGTTTCACATGGTATTTGGGAGATCAGCGTACTTACATCTATGATGTGGAAATTTCCGAGGACGGTGAAAACTGGACGCAGGTTTATTCCGGTCTGTCCTCCGGAACAACGAAAGGTATGGAAAGCATATTGCTGGGCAACCAGAAGGCAAAATATGTGAGATACCAAGGTCACGGACACTCGACCGGAAACTGGAACAATCTTTCAGCCGTAAGGGTATATGGGAAATAATAAACTGAAACAAAATTGAATTAGGATGTATGCCCGGAGCGACAAAGAGAAATCTACGTTGTTCCGGGCATATTATCAGGATTTCTTACAGTGAAAATGATATTTGTTTCATAGAACGCTAGGGGACAAATGGTAACGTTACCTGAAATCAAAAAAGGGAATGAGGTAAAATCAATGCGATGGGATTCTTTTAAGGATATAGGGTTAATGCATACAGGAAAAGAAGAGGAAAATATAATCACAACATATTTAAACCGGCAGTTTACCGGTATTGCAAACGATGGACGGGCACATGGCGTGGCGTCGTTTACCAGCACAGTCTCCATAGTGGATACGCCGTCGGCAGATAACAAAAGTGCCCGGATAACACTGGGGGCGGACGGTGCGTATGTTCCACTGGAACAGGTACCTGCGGAAAATTTTACAGCTAAAATCGTTTATCAGGCAGACAGTGATGTAACATTGTTTGCTAAAAATGAAAGCGGCAGAAAAGAAACGCTGCTCACTTTGCCAGCAAAAAGTGCGCTTGGCAGCGTCAAGGCGGCGTTAGATATAGACCATGGTATTTGCACGCTGACGGACGAAAATGGAACGGAAAAAAGTACATCGCTTTCCATTGCAAAAATTGCAGGTCTGGGCTTTGACGGTGAGGGTACACAGCTTCTATTGAACAAGATTTTTGCCTATAGCGGTACGGCAGAACTGGAGGATTCCTATTTCAAGGACTATGCCTATCAAGAAAAGGCAAAGACGTATTTGGTGACAGAAAACTGGAAATCTGCCTATGGAGCGCTGTCGCGCGGCGTTTTTATGGGAATTGATTTCTATCAGGCATCGGTATTTGGTAACAAGATAAGAATAGAAGGTCAGCCGCCGCGTGTGTTTGACGGCGCGCCCTATGTACCGGTGGAAATGGCGGTAGTCTGTCTGGGCGGCGAGGTACTGGAACCGACGGACGGTGCGCCGGTTCGTTTTGCAGCAAATGGGGAGATACAGGAATTGATACATAGAGAAATCCATAGGGTGAAAGACACCAACTACGTTTTGGCACAACGTATAGCGGATATTTTTGGACTGGTTCTTTCATGGGATGGCGAATACCTGATGGGGTTTGGTAAGGAAAAGCTGTTTGATGAAACAAAGAATCAAGATGACCTGAAAGCAGCGTTATATTATCAGCGTCCGACAGGAGAAGAAATTTTTGACCGGATTCAAAAAAACGGCGACATTCATCCGCGGATTTTTGTGGACACACGGCGGCTGAAGGAGATTCGCGAAAATATAGAACAGTATCCCATTATCCGGCAGTGGTATGAAAGTCTGGTAGATAAGGCACATAGTTATTTTGAGACAGAAACTTTATACTATACCAAGCCAGACGGTATTCGATTGTTGTCGGTATCCATTGAATTGCTGCGCCGGATGGAGAATCTGGGACTTGCCTATCAAATGACGGGTGATACCAAATATGCGGAGGTAGCCTGGCGCGACTTGGAAGCGGTATCTGGTTTTAATGACTGGAACCCGTTGCACTATCTTGACGTTGCCACCATGTCCATGGGTGTAGCGGTAGGTTATAGTTGGTTTTATGACTATTTGACAGACGAACGGAAAGAGACAATTGTGGAAGGATTCACCCGCTGCGCACTGGATACCTATATTGAAGCGGTGGATGAACGGACTTGGTGGACTTACATTAATTCCAATTGGAATCCATGGTGCCACGGCGGGCTGCTGGAGGGGATTGTTGCCATGAGCGACCAGCTGGGAGAACGTGGCATGTATGCGCTGGACCGTATGTTCCCATATATGGAATATCTTTATGGGGAATTTGCGCCGGATGGTGGCTGGGCAGAGGGAACCGCCTATCATGCAACCACCCTGCGCTATTTATCGCTGTGGTGTGCTACATTGGAAACTGCTACAGGAAAAGATTTCGGCTACTGGGATTTGCCAGGTATGGATGTGACAGCATACTTCAGTGAAGTATTGTCTGGGGCGGGCGGCGTATATAACTATGGTGACAATATGGAAACACTGTCTCAATGTGAAGCGCAAGAGTGGTTCGCTACAAAATATAATGATCCGGCACTTGCCAAAATGCGCTATGATGCCGCACGGAAAGGTGACAGGTTTATCTATCAATATGATATATTGATGACACATCCGGAGGATATGGACGGCGTTAGTAAAATGGCGTCGGATACCTATTACAAAAAGATGAATATTGTTTCCATGCGAACGAGTTGGGAGGATATGACAGATGGTTTCTTCCTGGCAGCAAAGGGTGGGGAGCACGGCGTGAGTCATTTTCACTATGACCACGGCGGGTTTGTGATGGATGTCGGCGGCGTACGATTTGCCTATGAACTGGGGCGTGAAAGTTACGCTGTAACGCCAAACGATACCAAAACCTATCAATATAAAAAACGCGCCGAGGGACATAATACCTATGTGATAAATCCTGATGAAACGCCGGGGCAGGTGGACAACGCCTATGCGCCGGTGATAGATTTTGACAGCAAAGAGGAAGGTTGTTATACAGTGATTGACCTGTCGCAAAGCTACAAAGAGGCGCAGGACATGAAACGCGGTTTTTTGCTTACAGATAACCGCAGACAATTACTAATTCAGGACGAAGTGAAACTGTCCGAGCCGTCGGAAGTCTATTGGTTCATGCATACGCAGGGGAACGTTGAACTGATGGATGATGGAAAAACAGTGTATATTACTAAGGCGGGTATCAAGGTACGGCTGGATATTTTGGACAGCGCGAACGGCGGTGCAAAATTTGAAGTGCGGGACGCACTACCGCTAGAAACCACGCCATGGCTGGAGGGGCAGGGACGCAATGAGGAGTTCAAAAAGCTGACCATTCATTGGGACAGCGTGCAGGATTTTATACTGCCCGTTATGGTGACGCAGGTGAAAAATTCTGATATATTACCTGATTTTCCGGCAGTAGTTCCCATGAGCATGTGGGAAATTTTAGAACGGTAGACTGCTGTAAAAGAATCTTATAAATATAAGCCCCTGCCCGCTGTTATGTAGCGGGCAGGGGCTTATTTGATTTGTAGAAAGAAACGGCGTATTGTCAATGAAAAAAATTTATGGTATAATATTTTCCAAGAAGGGATTCTCTCCGGCTTACGCCGTCGATTCACCCCCTCTTAGGATTTCTCCTACCGCCGTTGTGCGCTCGCACGTCGCGCCGCATAACGCGGCACTCCGAACGGCGGAAGGTATGGAATATCCGGCGCGTGTGTGCCCCAGAGGGTATGTCCGGATATTCCATGATTTTAGTTACTGACCGTAGAACACTACAATATGTGCAACGAATCCAGCCCCCTGCAAGGGCCGTTTGCAGGGGTGCGGGGAGAATCGGAACTCCCCGCGTTTTTGGTACTTTTTGCTCCAAAAAGTACGTTTATTATGGTATAATAATTGCACAGAACAAAAATCATTGCAGGGAGGGAACAACATGCTGAAAAAATGGTGGCAGTCGCTGACGCAAAAAAACAGTTTATTTCATAAATATTTGTTGGCGCTGCTAGCGCTTTTGATTATTCCCACGCTGCTGGGGGTGGCAATGTTCCAGGTGTCTATGCATGCGATGGAAAAAGAAGTGCGGGAGAACAGCCGCAAAACGCTGGAACAGGTGCAAAAAACGCTGGACCGAGACCTAGAAAATATCCGCCGTATTGCCATGGATTTGGCGGAAAGTGAAGAGCTAATCAATTTCACCTATAATAAAGATGATGTGGAGAGCCTGTACCGTTTGGCAAAGCTGACGGAAAAAACAGGGAAAAACTATAACGACCAAAACGCCTTGATTGTGGAGAGCTTCATTTATATGAAAGAAAATGAAGTGGTGCTGTCGGGACGTGCGAAATATACACCGCGGGAGTTTTACAACTATTTTATGAAAATGGAAGGGTGGAGTTATGATGAATGGATTCTGCATATGGATGGACAGTATTTTAACGATACACTTCCAGCGCAGATAGTAGAATTTAAGTCGGGTGAAGGAAAAAAACGTGTTATTCCATATATCCATTCTTATCCGATGGGGGGCGGCAGCAAGGGAAATATTGTAATTTTTTTGGATTATGATAAAATTACCAGCGCATTTGAAAGCGTTTATGACAGCGAACAAAGCTGTATGTATTATATGAATCAAAACGGAGCTGTTGTGTTTACTGTTGGCAATGAGGATTTGCGGCAGGAGGGCTTTGCGTCTCTGGCGGAGGGCAGCCACACAGGAAAGGCGGGCAGCAAAAGCGTGCTGGTATTCAAACAGAACGGAGAAAACAGAAACAGTCAATATATCAGTGTGGAGGATAGAAAAAAAATCAAAGCGCAAACTGCGCCGGTGCGTAATGTAGTGGTGATTTATTTTCTGCTCATGCTGCTGGTTGGCGCTGCTTTGGCAGCTTATGTTGCCTA
>CATIYX010000201.1 GCA_949739095.1 uncultured Clostridia bacterium
ACTATTAAAAGTAACAGAATAATCATAAACAATATTATGTATTCCTTATCCATAAGCTATCACCTCCTTTCGTGGAGATGATGGCATAACCGCCCAGCTGTTACACTGTTTTCAGTCTCACCTTGGATATATTATATACAAACTGAAAGGTTATGTCAAGATATATCTGTCAAAAAATATCTGTGTCTCCATTCTTTGCTATTTTTATGTGGAATCGTACTTTTGACAACGGTATTTATTTTGTGTATCATAAAATATATTTTCTGTAAAATCGTTTTTTTTGTGTGCAATTATTGACAAATTCAATATGTTGTGTTTCAATATAATGGAAGATTAGGTGCGAGGATAACACCTTTATAAAGAAATCCCGACGAAAAACTTCGCACGAAAAGCGTAGAAATATAAAAACAACGGGACAGTACATGTTCCCACAGAGGAAGAGGAATTTATGCAGGAAAACATCAGAAATTTTTGTATCATAGCGCATATTGACCACGGCAAATCCACTTTGGCAGACCGTATGCTGGAGCTGACGGGCGAGGTGACGGAACGCGAGATGGAGGAACAATTGCTGGATAATATGGATTTGGAGCGCGAACGCGGCATTACTATCAAGGCGCGCGCTGTCCGGATGATTTACCGGGCAGATGACGGGAAGGACTATACCCTGAACCTGATTGATACGCCGGGACATGTGGACTTCACCTATGAAGTGTCGCGGTCGTTGGCAGCGTGTGAAGGAGCGGTTTTGGTGGTGGATGCGGCGCAGGGCATTGAAGCCCAGACGCTGGCAAACACCTATCTTGCCATTGAACACGATTTGGAAATTCTGCCAGTCATCAATAAAATTGACCTGCCCAGCGCCCGCCCTGATTTTGTGAAAGAAGAAATTGAAAATGAAATTGGCATTCCCGCGGAAGATGCGCCGCTGATTTCCGCCAAGACGGGCGTGAACATCAAAGCGGTTTTAGAGGATGTGGTGAAAAACGTTCCTGCGCCGCAAGGCGACCCGAATGCGCCGTTGCAATGCCTGATTTTTGATTCCTATTATGACAGTTACAAAGGCGTTATCGTCTATATCCGTGTCATGCAAGGGACTGTCCGCACAGGAACGCGTATCCGCATGATGGCGAGCGGCGCGGAATTTGACGTGGTGGAGGTGGGACACCTCATGCCGTTTGGCATGAAACAGACGGCGGAATTGTCGGCGGGAGATGTTGGTTATATTGCGGCAAGTATTAAAAATGTGCGCGATACCGCGGTGGGCGACACAGTCACAGATGCCGCACGTCCGGCAGCGGAGCCGCTGGCGGGCTACCGCAAGGCTGTGCCAATGGTATTTTCCGGTATCTATCCGGCGGATGGAGCAAAATATCAAGACCTGCGAGATGCGCTGGAAAAATTGCAGCTCAATGACGCTTCGCTAACGTTTGAACCTGAAACCTCCATTGCTTTGGGGTTTGGGTTCCGTTGCGGCTTTTTGGGACTGCTGCATATGGAAATTGTTCAGGAACGTTTGGAGCGGGAATATAATCTGGATTTGGTAACGACCGCACCTAGCGTTGTATATAAACTGAAATTGACCAACGGAGAGGAACTTTGGCTGGATAACCCGACCAACATGCCACCCCCTCAGAATATTGACTATATGGAAGAACCCGTCGTAGCGGCGGAAATCATCACGCCGACGGAATTTGTTGGCAACATCATGGAACTGTGCCAAGACCGTCGCGGTGTATATAAAAATATGAAATATCTTGATGAATCGCGTAGCCTGCTGACTTATGACCTGCCGCTGAACGAAATTATCTATGACTTTTTTGACGCGGTGAAATCGCGCACTAAAGGATATGCTTCTTTTGACTATGAAATGAAGGGCTACGAACGATCTAATCTCGTGAAGCTGGATATTTTGCTTAACGGTGAAATCGTGGATGCGCTGTCGTTTATCGTGCACCAGGATAAAGCCTATGCCCGCGGACGGCGAATTGCAGAAAAATTGAAGGAAAACATTCCGCGCCAACTGTTTGAAATTCCCATTCAGGCAGCAATCGGCAACAAGATTATTGCGCGCGAAACGGTCAAAGCCATGCGTAAAGACGTGCTTGCCAAATGCTATGGCGGGGATATCACGCGGAAAAAGAAGCTGTTGGAAAAACAGAAGGAAGGAAAAAAACGGATGCGTCAGGTGGGCAGCGTAGAGGTGCCGCAGGAGGCGTTTATGTCCGTGCTGAAACTGGACGAATAATAGCCGGCAGCGGAACACATGTGGGCAATTATCATTATTGAACGCATTAGGTGCCGACAATAAGATGTTTCATCATTTTATCTTGATGGATAAACAAAAAGACAAAAATAAACAGGCGCGGACTTTTTATCCGCGCCTGTTTTGTGCAGCGTAAATGCCGCCGCCGCAAAAATATTGATGCTAAAGAAGCGGCAGATAAAAAAATGATAAAACTGTGTAAACGAAGGGGCGCGCTGTATATGAACCAGCGCGCTATCATTGATTTTATTATGCTTCATTTATTTTTACGTCGTCAACAGAATTTTCGAGTATAATGTTAATGAGTTCGTTTCTGGAACGGTTACTTTCTGCCGATAAATCATCAATTTTTTGAAGGGTTGTCTTTTTCATACGAACAGAGATTACCTTGTAGCCATCGTCCCCTTTCTTGTTAATATAAATAACATTTTTCGGCATAACAATATCCATCGCCTTTCTGCCCACAAATTGATAAGAAGTATTTTGACACCCTATCGTGGGCAGATAAGGTGTAAAACGGATAGCTGTGCCTATGTATCTATTCGCAAAAAACCAATACATGGACAATTCCCCCAATTTACGTGAAAGTTCACGTAAACTCACCTCTTAATATCATTATATTATGAACAACTATTGAAATATATATTATAAATATATTCATTTTGTATTGACTTTTGATATTTTGTGCAGTATAATATATACAATCATTTTCTGATATGTGAAAATCAGGAAAGAGGATTGGCAGAGATGGATAAATGGGGAAAGATTATCCGACACAGATGTATATTTTGTGTCAGGAAACTGGTAGCACAATGGCATAGTTTTGTGGTCGCCTTATAATTGGTGGCAGCGTATGATGCCAGAATGCTTCTGTGAAGTGGCAGGATTTACCGCTTATACGTCCGACAATAGTCAGGCGAAGAGAGCGGATAATCCAATATATAAAAGTGGAACTGTTCCATATTTTCATGCGGACGTAAAACAGCCAGTATGACAATTGCCAGGGGTAGTGTGGAGTTCAATATAACAGAGATTTCCGCAGCTTTGAAAAAGCAGCGGAACGAATGGGGGTGGCATGTCATATCGTATGCATTGCAGTTTTGCGATAGCTGGAAACCTGAAAAATATGGTGGCAGTGTCTACAAGATAATAGAAAGCCTGAACGAAAAATCGTTCAGGCTTTCTTTATGCGAAGGGATAAGCGAATGGTGGCGAAAATAACGGAGAAGAAATAGGGAGGTGGATTCCCGGCGGAATCTGTCCGCTGGGTCTAAGAGTGGGGGATATACATCCGTAGCGATAATTAGGGGGAGTATTTTTCAAAGGAAGAGGGCGGCAAACTTCACAGATTATTCCAGCAGTTTCAGTGCTTTTTCACGTACTGCGGCAACGTTGGTCTCCCGCACTTTTTGCCGCAGCCGCAAAATACAGGCGGGCGATACAGAAAGTTCGTCAATGCCCATAGCAAGAAACGTTTCTGTCAATGCAGGGTCCGCGCCGAGTTCACCGCAAATACCAATCCATTTGCCTTCCTTGTGGGCATTTTCCGCTGCCATTTGAATCATACGTAGTACAGCGGGATGATGTGGGTCATAAAACGGTTCCAGAGACTGGTTTTGACGGTCGATTGCCAGTGTATATTGCGTGAGATCATTGGTGCCTACGCTGAAAAAATCCACTTCTCTTGCAAGCTGGTCGCTCACCATAACTGACGCGGGTGTTTCAATCATAACACCTAGTTCCACATCCTCCCGAAAAGGGATGTCCTGTGCTTTCAGCTCCGTTTGCACAGCGTGAATCAGTTTTTTGATTTCCACAACTTCTTTCACGGACGTTATCATGGGAAACATAATGGCGATTTTGCCGTATGCGGACGCGCGGTAGAGTGCCCGAAGCTGCGTTTTAAATAGTTCGGGACGCGTCAGACAAATGCGGATAGCACGGCAACCTAACGCAGGATTTTCTTCATGTGGCAGCTGGAAATAGTCTGCCTGTTTATCCGCCCCAATGTCCAGTGTGCGAATGATAACGCGTTTTCCGGCCATATTCTGCGCTACAGTGCGGTAGGCATTAAACTGTAGTTCTTCGTCAGGATAGTCGTGTTGCTCTAGATAGAGAAATTCGCTGCGCATGAGACCAATACCACCCGCATCATATTGTAGCGCCGCGCCGGTATCCTTCACATCACCAATGTTGGCATAGATGTGAATATGCTGCCCGTCCAGTGTCACATTGTCCTGTCCTTTGAGGGATTCCAGCAGCTTTTGGCGTTCCGTTTCTTCCGCTTGCCGCCGGCGACAGTCCGCCAAAGTTTTTTCATCGGGATTCACATATACCACGCCCTGAAAGCCATCTATAATACAAAGTTGTCCGTCAAAGGCGGGATTGGTAATATCTGCCGCAAGAATAACTGCCGGAATGTTCATGGTTCGCGCCAAAATCGCTGTATGGGAATTGGCGCTGCCCTGTTCTGTTACGAAACCCAATACCATGGATTTATCCAGTTGCACTGTCTCGCTGGGGGCGAGGTCTGTCGCTGCAATAATGGATGGTTCTGTTAATTCTACAGCACCGCTGCCTGTGCCGGACAAAATATTCAATAAACGTTCGGAAATGTCTTTCACATCTGCGGCGCGTCCTTGCATATAGGCATCGTCCATGGCGGAAAACATTTGTGCAAAATTGTCCGCCGTAGTACCGATGGCATATTCCGCATTGACATTTTGCGTTTGGATGATGTTTGTGATAGATTCGCAGTAGTCAGGGTCCTCCAACATCATTTGATGAATCTCAAAAATCGCGGCGTTTGCTTCGCCAACCTCCTGTTTTGCCTTATCATATAACAGCGCAAGTTGCCGGAGTGCTGCCGTCTGTGCGGCTTCGAACCGCTGCACCTGTGCGGCGGTATCCTCTACGCGCAAACGTTTGATGGCGTTTTTTCCTTTTTGATGGATGGACAACCTACCAATGGCAATACCGCCAAATACGCTTTTTCCCTGTATGGTCTGCATATCAACCGTTCCTTTCGTGCTTTTTGATATGGATTGCGTTGCCGGATGTATACGCCGCTGCTGTAGAGGCGGATAGTATCCGTCCACCCGCATAGCCGCATGAATCGCAGGCGCTGCGCATACATAATGCGATAATTCACAGATGAAAAATGTCCCACTGCACACATTCGCCTACAGGTTTTCTTTCAAAAAAGTTTCCAGTGTCGCTGCTGCCGCAGCTTCGTCCGCACCATCCGCGCATACGCGGATTTCTTCGCCGCATTTCACCGCCAGTCCCATAACAGCAAAAATCCGTTTTGCATCGCCGCTTTTTTCGCCCTTGTGGATGGTGACGGCGGACTGAAATTTTGCAGCTTCTTTCACCAATTGCCCCGCAGGACGCGCATGAATGCCTTCTCTGTCTGTGATGATATACTTAAATTCTGTCATATGGTTTCTCTCCTTTTGGGATAGTGTGCGCTACCGCACCACTTTTAAATTGTTTGCACACTTTTGATTTAGTTTGCCTGTTTTTTCTGGAATTATCCCTTTAAGCAAAGAAGAGTTGAACCACATGCGCCGTGCGCGAAAAATTTTTCGCAAATGCAGCGCCCGCGAACCGCTTTCCATACCACTCCGTGGCACGTGTACGCCCAGTATGCAAAGGAACCTTTTCCTTGCCTTGCAAAAAATTTTTGCGCGCAACGGTTCTTTGAAGTCTCCGATAGCAGATTTTTTTGCCGGCAAGGCAAAAGCACGCAGGAATACTGGCGTATTTCAAGTGATTTTAACGTAGCTGGCAAGAAAATCTGCCTCGGAGACCGCACGCGGTTCAACTCTTCTTTGCTTATGCAACCGAAATG
>CATIYX010000202.1 GCA_949739095.1 uncultured Clostridia bacterium
ATAATATAGATTCATGGAATATACAAGTTATTTTATAAAAATTTGGTGAAATGTTCTGAAAAATTTAAGATTTGTGTATAAAATTCCTGAATATGGAAACACTATTTGACAGAAGATACCATATCACCAATTGATGGTACCATACAAAGGATGGATGTATATGAGAAAAAGGCATATTGTGATATTCATAATAGCTGCTGTCGTAGCGTTTGGCACGGGACTGGGATTTGGCATATTGGAAAATCAAAATGCCGTGCACTACGAAGCGAAAGAGGAGTCGCCGGAAGAAAGCATAGCGCCTGCGAGTGTAACTGCTGCGCCATTGGAATCATCAGTGCCTGAGCAGGTAGAACCAAAAGGATATTTACTGCGGTATGCGGGAGATAGAACGGTAGCGTATAAAATTTTGCAAGATGGACAATTGGAGGTAGAATTTGTAGCAAATGAGGTGAGAATTGATTTATTGCCGGACCAGGAACGGAAAAAACTGGAGGCGGGCATCCGTTTTGAGAATAAAGAGAAGCTCTATGGTGCTATTGAAAATTATAGTAGTTAAATGGAACAGGCACAAAAGATTTTCCCCTGCATATAATAGCAATATATCCTGATGCGAAGGGCAGCTACATATATCTGGAATTATAGCGTGTTTGCTGTCAGCGGTCGGGGATAAGCACAGGAGGGATGGACGGCGTATAGCGTGTGGTGTGCATCTTTTCTTTGCATATGGACTGAACCAGAATAAGGGGGTACAATTATGCTTGAGATTATTTGGGCGCTTGCCGGTATTTGTGCGTTTCAGGCGGTTTTTGTTGCGTGTTATGTCGGAAATGCAGGGTCATTTCCCAAACCGCTGCGTCCGGAAGAGGAAGAATACTATATCAAACAGATGCTTTCCGGTGACGCGGAAGCCAAAAATGTACTGATAGAACGAAATCTTAGACTGGTAGCGCACGTGATTAAAAAATATGTGCCATTTGGCAGCAGAGATACAGAAGACTTATTGTCAATCGGTACGATTGGACTTATCAAGGGAATCTCAAGCTACAATAACAGGCACAAAACCAAGCTCGCAACATATGTAGCCAAATGCATTGAAAATGCGCTTCATCCACTGTGGAAACAAAGAACCTGTATCGGACTTCTGATACAGGTTCTTTGTTTATAATTGTATAGAAACATTTTTACCATCCCAAGTGATACGTTGGATAATATATTTTAGAAAATCGCGTTTGACGGCAATTGGAGCAGAGGCGAATAAAGCGGCAAAATCAGTTGGAAAAGAAGTGGGAGCAGGAGAGACGGTTGCCAGGTGGGCTGACATCTGCTTGTTTTCCATGTCCAGTTTATCAATTTGGCGGGTCAATTCCTGCAAGGCAGCGGTACTCTTGATTTTTACCAATTGTCTAGATAGAAACAAAATCTGCTGTTTGTTTTCCTTCAATTTGTTTTGGTAGTAAACTGTGGAAGGAAGCGAGAAGTTAGTACAGTCAGCAGATAGTAATTCAGAGATGGGCGGCAGTGAGAATGTTTGCACAAAGGTGCAAATGAATTCCGTCAGTTGCCGGTCCAGCAGGTTTCCGTCCAGATTTGCTGTATTGCACTGTTGGCGGCGGGACTTTTCTTTTAATTCACACATATAGTAATATCGTTTTTCTCCTGACTTATCTGTGCGTCCGTATTTCGGACGCATATAAGAACCACAGGAGGCACAGGTCAGCAAGCCTGAAAGAAGGGATATAGAGTTTTTTGGGCGGCGATATGCCTTTTCCTTGTTTTGTAGGAGCAGCCGCTGTGCAGAAAGCCATAAAGTGGTAGAAACCAGTGGACAGTGAAGGCCGGGTGCTAAAATCCATTCACTAAAGTCGCGGTAATGCAAAAAAACAGTACCTGTTTTACCGGTTTTATTGTAGCCCATGAGTCCATGTGTGCCATCATAGTCTGTTTCATCGCCGAACATCCGGCAGCCAAGCTGCTGCAAGAAAGCATATGTTTGACTGTCTGCAGGAGCATATACCGGATTACTGAGCAAAAAACGCAGACTATGGCGGGAAAAGGCGTTCCCATGGCGTGTATAGATGCCGCGCAGCAGCAATTCTTGTTCCAATTTCGTGAGGGAACCGGATTGTACATAAAGCTGGAAAATGAGATGTACTGTATCGGTTTCTTCTGAAACAGGCTGTAGCTGGTAGAAGGTTTTAGCACCATTGTGCAATGGCTGGCTGGTATATCCCAGCGGCGGACAGCCGCCTAACCACCGCCCTGTTTTTGCAAGTTCCAGCATGTTGTCTCGGATGCGCTGGGCAATGGTTTCGCGTTCTAATTGGGCAAAGACAGAGGCAATATACATCATGGCTCGACCCATGGGAGAAGCTGTGTCAAACTGTTCGCGGATACAGATAAAGTCGATATGTAGCTGTTCTAATTCAGAGAGTGTGGTGGTGAAGTCACGGATGTCGCGGCTGAATCGGTCCAATCTGTAGCAAACCAATTTGTCAAAGGAATGCTGCCGAGCGAAATGCATCAGTTTTTGAAACTGCGGGCGGTTGGTGTTTTTACCCGAAAATCCTTCGTCTTCAAAAACAAGAATATCTTCTTCCGGCAGAGCACCAAATTGTTGGTATATATAATTTTTGCACATAGAAATTTGATTTTCGACGCTTTCTCCATGCCCGGTAAATCTTGATTTTCTGGAATAAATTGCTATTTTCAAGGTGTGCCCTCCTTTACTCTTATCAAGTGAGGTACTGATAACAGAGCATATGCAAAAAGAAAATACATTATGAACAGCAGCGCATAGGACAAAACAGCAACAGCATATAGTAGAACCGGAGGGATTGAGATGAGAAAAACACAGCCATTCCAACTCGTCTGGAATATACAAAGCAGGGAGCAATGTGGCGTACGGCTGCTGGAAGCATATCAAAATCTGGTACAGCAGTGTGGTCCAATGTTTTTCGAGGCAGGGACATTACAGGAAACAGAATCATACAATAAAGTAGAATCATCATAAGGAGGCGCAAAAATGAATTTAAGAAACGGACAAATTACAGTGGGGGAAATGCTGCAAAATCCAAATGCTAGAAAATTGTTTCATAGAATAAGTCCCATTTCAATTGGCAGTCCTATCATTCGCGCAGCGCGCGGAATGACATTGAATGAGCTGATGCGCAAAGCGAAAGGCTGGATGACGCAAGAACAAATCAATGAGATTTTAGAGGAATTAAAGCGCGCATAAAAAAAGATACGGAAACTTCCGTATCTTTTTTTATGTAAAAGGTTCTGGATATCATATGGATTTCTGTAGAAAGACATATATTCCTTTTTCGGATACAGTGGTATCATTCCGTTGTTGAGGCAGCAAAGTAGTTTTGATTATAACAAAGTGCTATCATACATAGCGCGTTCGCCGCCAATGAATTTGGGACGCACTCTGGCGCAGACCACGCGGGCTTCTCCAATGGTTTTCACATCCAGACGGACGGGTACAGCGACAGGGGCAAGGTGCATACCAATCAGTGTATCACCAATATCCATACCCGCCTGTGCCTGAATTTTTTCCACAGCGACAGGGGTGGAAAAAGTATGATATGCTGTAGTGGCAAAAGAACCACCCGCTTTGGGCTGCGGCACTACATTAACAAGCGGGTAGTTATAATATGCCGCTGCTTCTTTTTCTAAAATCAGGGCACGGTTTAAATGTTCGCAGCATTGGGCTGCAAGAAAAATACCGCGTTCTTTTAAAATAGGATATAAACCGGAAAAAACAGCTTCTGCCAGTTCAAGACTGGAGCCGGAACCGATTTTTTGTCCGCCGATTTCGCTGGAAGAGCAGCCGACAACAAGCAGATCATTTGACTGCAAAGAAGCGGTATCCAGCAACTGGAGCATAGCGTTGTGTGCGTCTTGTCTGATTTTATCATACATCATAATCACCTCGTTTAAATATTGGAAGTCGTAACTTGTTTTCTTCTATATTATAGCAAGGTTAACGTGATTTTACAAGATGTTTGCTGCAATTGTTTCCATAAAGGATGCAGTGCAAATGAAATACTCATGTACTTACGTTCACAGAAGCGGTATAACAATGAGATTTCATTAAACGAATGTGTTGGAACAGACCAAGAGGGGAATGACATCACATTGTTTGATGTTGTTTGGGACGAAACGGAAGATGTGATTGAGGAAGTGGACGTAAAGCTAAGAATTCGGAAAATGTATCGGAAGATGAAAGAAGTTCTGCAGAAACGGGAGCAGCAGATTTTAATTTGGCGCTATGGACTGAATAATCAAAAGGCAAAGACGCAAAATGAAATTGCAAGTGATTTGGGGATCTCGCGTTCCTATGTATCAGAACGCGTTTAAGAACAAAATGAAGGAAAGAAAAAATTTGAGAAAATTAGGAACCAATAGTGGAAACTTATGGAATGGACAAGCTGTGAAACACTGATGATATAAGGAGTTTTCTGGAATGGTATGTGAAGGTGTCCCCTTATGTTAAAAACTGTCCATTTACAAAAAAATAGATTCAATTTATAATGATATTATAGCGGTTTTATAGTATCCGTGCAGCGGTAAAAAGAGAGATGAAAATGCGGATATAGAAACCAAAAGTAAAGGAGAGGAAAACATGAAAAAAAGAATTTGCTTTTTAATTGCAGTTATGATGCTGATAGGAAACGTTGCATTTGCACAGACAGACACAAAAGCGGAATTATGTGTTTCCGGTCTGGGTATTATGCGGGCGGATGAAACAGGCGATTTTCATTGGGGGGACACTGTTACGAGAGCAGAATTTACAACGATAGCAACACGGCTATTGCGAATTGACGATGCTTCCGCACAGAATCAGGATACGCCATTTATAGATGTAGCACGGGACCACTGGGCAAGCGGATATGTGAAATATGCTGCAGATTTGGGACTCATTAGTGGGACGGGCAACGGCAATTTCTCTCCGGAGGACCCAATTCGCCTGAATGAAGTCATGAAAATATTGATACATATTTTAGGATACGAAATACCAGCGCAGCAGATGGGCGGATATCCACAAGGCTATATTGCATTGGCTGGCAATCTGGGGTTATATAAACAGGTAAAACAGGAAGAAGAAACGCTGTCGCGCGGCGAAATTGCACAGGTCATTTATAATGCAATGGATGTTGTGCCATTGGAACGGAATTATGGAACTAACGAAGTCATTAGAAATGAATCTGGAAAAACATTATATGAATTGTTGACCGAACACAGCGACATTGTGAGAATCAGCGGTATTGTGATGGAAACGGAGTTTTCCAGCTTGCGCAAACCGGTGCCGGATATGGAAAGCGGCTATATTGTTATTGACAATGTAAAATATAAGACAAAAGTTAACTTGAATGAATATTTGGGATATTATGTGGAAGGGTATACGCAATTGGACATGGATGATGACATGTACGAAATTGTGAAAATCAGCCCAGTCAAAAACCGCAACGAATTGACGGTGATTGATAGCGAAGATGCAGTCATTTCTGCTAATTCTATTGAGCAAGTTAAGGATGGCAGAACGGAACGTTATCCACTGGATGCAAACGTACAGTATCTCTATAATGGCAGATATGTGACAATGCCGACAGAGGAAGAGAAACAGGCGAATTATGGGGAATACCGTTTGCTTGATAACAATGGAGACGGTGCAATTGATATAGTGTTTGTCCAAAACTCTGAAAGCTTTATTGTAGAACGTGTGAACACGGACAATAACACCATTTATTTGGCAAATAAAAAATTGTTCCGTGGCAAAAATGGATTTAAATTTGATTATGAAGAAAAAGGCAATCTCTATGAATTGGTCAATACGGATGGAGAAACTATTGAATTGAAAGATATTGCGCCAGGCAATGGAGTTACCATTATGGCGAGCAGCGACGAAACCTATGCAAAAGTGGTTGTCAGCCGTCAGCAGGTAACAGGAAAAGTGGAAGAAATCTTAGATGAAAATACGGTAGTTGTGGCAGGGGAGACCTATCAGATTGCCAACAACCCCAAAGACTTGTCTGGAGTGGATATAGATTTAGGTGATGAAGCAACTTATGTATTAGATATGTTTGGACGCATTATCGGTATGTATGGCGACAAAAAAAGAAGTTATGATTATGGATATATCGTAGATGCAGGAACCAACGGAACCATGTCAACTAACGTACAACTGCGCATTGTGACAGGACTGGCACCGGAAAAAGAAGTGAAAACAACATCTAGTGGAGACAAAATTTCTTATTATTTCCAGAATGATGTGATTAAATTATATGATTGCGCTTCTAAAGTGGAATGGAATGGTGTATCAAAATCTCTCTCAGCAGCAGAAGCAGCGTCATTAAAAGGACAAATTATTGCTTATTCGACAGATGCTAGCGGCCAGATTAAAAAAATGCTTACTTATAGCATACCAACTTTATCGAAAAGTTATAATTTTAATGGAAAAATTGTCGCTTTCGGCGGAGCAAGCGTGTCGCGTGGCTATGCGACAAACAGTGAAACCAAATTTATTTGTGTGCCTGATGTCGCAGATGAGGATGACGATTATTATGTACGCTTGAATTTAGCGGATGGTGCAACAGGGAACAAGGTGTTTGGTGTTAATGTATTTCCGGCTCCGGTTTCCTCTGCGCTCAGTCCAGCGGATGAATTGGAACAACTGAATGCACAGCCGGTAAATGTGGTGATTATTCAAGATGCAATGGATGCATCGCGTCCGCAGCCAATTCAAAGCGGCGCAGATATCTGTATTGTTGGTAATGTAACATCTTCTATTGGAACAATCGGCGATGATGAAGGTTCTAGTGTCTATAAACTTGAGTTGCTTAATGGCGAAAACAGAGTAACAGAAGTGACAAAATCCTCCGGAGATGGATATACTGTTGCAGCAGGGCTGCGCAAAGGTGACTTAATTCAATATACCAAGGACGGCTTTAACCGCGTGATTAATATTAAAAAATTGGCGTCTGTTCAAGGATTACGGGAATATGGAGAAACCTATACGGAGTCAGGCGAAGGCGTGTATGGATTAGCCTATGATATTAGCTTAGATACTTATGATTATATGACGAATCAGGAAATTGACAGATTGACGCTGTCTTTTGGAGAAGGTGGAGAAACGAAGAAACTCCGGATTTACCATGAAGATGGTCAGCCCATTTATTTATATGAGCGTTCCAGTGGATATATCTATCCGGCAACGGCGGACGACATCACTGCATATAGTCAGGTTGGCAGCAAGGCATCTAAAATTTATGCACAAATGGAAGACAATGATGCAACGGTAATTATTATTATTGAAGATTAGGAGGCGACAAGCATGAAAGGAAAACGATGGCTATCCATTCTGTTAGCATCCGCGATGCTCTTGCCGCAGACTATATTTGCTTTAGAAGGACAGGATATAGAGCAAGCAGAGATGGCTTTGCCGATGTTGCAAGAAAGCGGTACTTTGCTAGAGGAGGAAACAGAACAGACGCAAAGCTTAAAGAATGATGAGGCAAGTCTAGAGTTTAGCGAGACGGGAGAAACTGTGAATGCAGGAGAGGATAATAGTGGTATTTCTGTTCGGGAAATGATTTATGAAAATGATTTTACAGATGCCACAATTGACAAGCATATGGCATTTACAACGGATGGTGGCACCATTAATATTGCTGACGGGACGCTAAATGTTGTACGTAGTGCAAACAGTGGCACGACCATTGCAGATATTTATGCAACGGAAGACCATTCGGCGGTGTCGGGATTAATTGGCGTAGAATATACGTTGCACCGTAGTGATACCTCTAAAACAATACAGCAGCGACTTCGTATGTCAGGCACCAGTGACTATGTGGCGTTGACTTGGGCAGCTAATAAATCAGTATCAGGGTGGTATGCAGATACATATGGTGTGGATGGAACATCCCGTTCAATAACATTTAATGGTACAGATACCATGAAAGTAAAAGTCTATATGGATACTTCAACCTCAAAGTTTTCCTTATGGCTAAACGATGAATTGGTATTAAAAGATGTATATGCCAGGGCAGCGGGTGCAAACAGATTGACATATGTCCGGCTATATTTAGAAGGGACACATTACAATACAATGACGGTGGATGATTTTAAGATTTATTATGCACAGCCGCCGGCTGCGGAGGCGATTGCAATGGATCAAGAATGGTTAACAGACGCGAAAATTATGACAGGAGCTTATGTTTCAGACAATATTATTATGCATAATCTGTCTTTGCCAACAAAAGGCGCCTATAATAGTGACATCACATGGGAATCAAGCGATACCAATTTGATTCGAATTGAACAAGATGAAAACGGAAATTTAGTCGGAATTGTGAATCGACCGGTTGGTACAACGAATCCAGAGGTTGTGGTAACGGCGCGTTTGTCTATTGAAGATGTAATGGTGGAAAAAGAGTTCCGGTTTAGAATTTTGCGTAGTATAGCAAATGACCAGGAAAGGGTAGAGGCGGAAGCAGCAATGTTGGAGGCTTTGCCATGGTATGGCGAACCGTCTGATGCAGTGATTACTAGTTTAGATTTAAGATCTGAAGGACTGTATGAGACCAAAATTTCTTGGTCCAGCAGCAATTCCAATGTCATTACAGATAGTGGACGTGTGATTCGTCCGAGAAGCGATGGACAGAATGAAACGGTGACGATGACGGCTACTATTACAGCAGGCGGCGCTAGAATAGAAAAGACATTTGATTTTACCGTTTTGAAGGACGAAGAATATACCGATCCAAACTGGATTTCAGATGAAGATTTCTTTGGTGTGTGGAATGGCAGAAGATGGACGACGACAGGTAAATTTGACTATTCCATCAACGGCATGTCCGGTGTAGAGGCAGCGGTTAAGGCTGGAGACTATACAAAGGCAAGGGAAGAACTGCTGGCATATATGAAAGTTAGAAATCAGCCCGAAACGGTGAGCACAGCGTCCAGAAATTCAGGCTGGGCAAATATGTGCCTGGCAGGCGTCTATAATCTGCAAGGAAATGCATATTACGAAGGCGATGGTATCGTAACGGCTCATGATTATCAGGTAGTGAACTTTAATATTGGAAAGTCTCACATTTCAAAGGGCGGAGACAGTACTTATAGTATCATTGCACGTTATAATGAAAACAGTGAGGCATTAATTGCAGGAGTGAATTATCCTGATGCAGCGCTTAGACCAAAGATAGAACTGGTAGTGAATGGTCAAACGCGAACCTATGATGCAGTGGATGCAGCGATGATTCGTGCAGGAAACTATATGGATACCAACTATGCAGCAGAAGAGGAACTGAAAATCAAAATCTTTGGAGAATTCTTGGGTGATGAAACTTATCGTACTTTGATTAAGTTTAATTTCGGAGATCTCACGGATTCGGACAATGTGACATCAGCACGTTTGGTTTTAAATGCGAAGGTGCAGCCGGATTATGTGGACATGAAAAGTTTGATTATCAACTATGAACCGACGAATACCTGGAAACGAGAATCTGTCGTATGGAATACCCTGTCGGGCTATGTCTATAACCTGAACGGCATTCCGGGTGGAAACTTCTGGGATGCGATTCCGGGCTGTGATGCAGAATATACCTACCAGGCGCCACGCTTTTTGTCGTGGAGAGGTATGGCGTCAGAATATAATTACACAGGCGACGAAAAATATGCGTATTTTATGATACGTGATATGATGGACTTCATTTGGGACAGAGGTATGCCGGTAGATTATAAAGGAAGCGGACAATGGCCCAATGGAACCCCTGTTGGTATGGCATATCCGCGTACACTGGATACTGCCTCCCGGTTGGAAAACTGGTTGGGCGCGTGGAATGCCTTAGTGAAGAGTCCCTACATGTCGGCGGATTGCTGTAGTGCAATTCTTAAAGGAATGTGGGAGATGTGTAACAATCTTCCTAAATCGCGAGTCACACAGGGAAACTGGGTACAGTCGGAAAATATGTGTCTGTTAATGGGAGCCTTGTTCTTCCCGGAATTTACTGCAACAGAGGAATGGATTTCCTACGCACAGAACAAATTAGAGGAGTTACTCTTTGTAAATTCCTTTGAGGACGGTTCCTATATTGAAGCAACAGGTGGATATAGTCAGGATGCGTATACTAGCTTTTTGAATTACAAAAAAGTCATGGCTGAAAATGGGCATGAAGTATCGGAAGAATATGACAAACGACTGCTAGATCTTGCTTATTATAACCTATTGATGACGGGACCGAACGGAAGCCGGTTGCAATATGGTGACGAACGCGCCGGAAGCTATAATACAAATCGGTATCCGGAGCTTGTTACATGGTATGGAGATCACGAGATTGAATTTATTGATTCGCGTGGGTCAAAAGGAACTATGCCATCATGGACTTCCCGTCTGTTTATGGAGTCACGGACATCCTATCTGCGCTCCGACTGGACACAAAATGCCATGTATCTGTTCACCAATGTACGTGGCGGTGGACAGCACGGACATGCGGATGATAATGCGATTATAGCGATGGCATATGGCAGAACACTGCTGAATGATGCCGGAATTTTTACCTATACGAGCAGCGACCCATACCGCATTTGGGGAATATCTGCACGGGCGCATAACACAGTAGAAATTAACAATACAACGCAAACAATAGGTGCAGCGCCAGCGCTCAACAATCGCGGAACAGTTCACGACTTCCGTACCAATGATAGCTATGACTTCCTGAGCCAGAGTACAAAAAGCTATGCTGGTTATGACCATCAGCGAACAATTACTTTTATTAAATCAGGCTTTTGGATTGTTTCCGATTTGATGACACCGCAGGATATGAATAAAGCGAACGACTATAAGCAAATTTGGCATATGCCACCGGCAGCAGGACTCACAGTGGATAAAACAAATATGACGATGCGTTCTAACTATAGCAGCGGTGCGAATATCATTGTTGCATCCGCGGATAAAGACGCTGTTTTGACGGAAGAAGACGGATACTATGACTATAGTTATCAACAGCTCACAGATTCGCCGTTTGCCTATTATGAGAAAAATGGTGTGAAAGGAAAAGCAACCTATGATACCGTTTTGTTCCCCTACAAGAATGTTGGAAAAGGTAATGTAGAGGTAGAACGGATTGATATGGGTGTGCCAACCTATGAAGTGACGGCAATGAAATTTACCATAACAGATGGAAATGAGACCACTGTCAACTATTATGTGATGGACTATACAGATAACCCGCTACAGGAAAAAACAATTGGAAACTATAAGGTGTGCGGAAAGTCCGCCACAATTGTAGAAAACGCCAAAGGAGAAGTAACGGATATTTATCTGACAGGCGGAACAAAAGTAACAACACTGAGCGGTACACCGCTGCTTGCATCAGATACAGTACTTAATGGTACTGCTGTTAGCTTTAAAGGAAGCGTTGCTACTATTAATTCTTCAGGAGATGAATTAATGTACTCAGGCGGTCAGAAAATCAGTCCAGAAGTATTAACCTTGGGGTCAGAGACTGCACTGAGTGCGGTTAGAGTAGATGGAAATAGCATTGCGTTCACGCAGGAAGGGAATAAGGTGTCTTTGACGAGTAAGCCGCAACAGGAAAAACCGGTAAATGATGCACGTCCAGGAAACGGATTTGCTGGTGGTGGCGGTGGTCCCGGCGGAGCGGTTGTTCCGTCGACGCCAACACCTACTCCAAGCGGCGGTCCGCAGAGTACGCCAACGCCAACAGGTTTCCATGACATTGCAGGTCATTGGGCACAGTCAGCGATTGAAGATGTTACTTCAAAGGGTGTTGTAAAAGGAAAAACGGAAAACACATTCTGTCCTGATGATACAGTGACACGTGCAGAATTAGTTGCGATGATGGTGCGGACGATGGAACTGGAAAAACGGGATTATCAAGGTGGATTTGCAGATGTGTCTGCAGATGCTTGGTATGCCAATGATGTTCAGACAGCATTGGAAGCGGGTATTATCTCTGGGGCAACAGAATTTCGACCTGAAGACCAAATTACACGTGAAGAAATGAGTAAGGTGGTTTCTATTATAGCAAAGGAACTTGGCATTGCGAATGAATTGCCAGAGGATTATCAGGCAAGCTTTTCTGATATGAATGCCGTCAGTGAATGGGCAAATAATTATGTACAGTTTGCTAGTTATGCCGGGTTGATGTCTGGTATGGAAGATGGTTCTTTCCAGCCGCAAGGAAGCGCAACCAGAGCAGAAGCAGCGACTGTTATTAGCAGAATGTTACACAAAGCGCAGCAATAACAAAATATGCAAAAAGGCTTTCCTAATAAAATAGGAAAGCCTTTTTCTGTGTAAAAGAAAGGTCATGAAATAAATTGGTGAAGCATATACTGATAGAGAAAACGCATTGAGTGGTAAGGGGGTGGCGTGGTTTGACTGACATAGAACTGTTTGCGCGTATTTTACGCTGTGAAGCCGGTGGAGAAGGGATGGACGGAATGAAAGCGGTTGCGTGTGTTGTCATGAACCGGGTGAATGTTCAATATGGGGAATATGCGCGGCTGGGCGGTTCTATTCGTGAGGTGCTGTATCAACCGTATCAGTTTGACTGTACGCGGGAAACGCTATATGGCAGGTATAATCCACAAAATATTTATAATATGCCGGCGGAGCAAATCCATTATGATATTGCAAATTGGGCAATTGCCGGCAATCGACTGCCCAACTTAGGGTTTGCATTATGGTATTTTAATCCATTTAATCCGAATTGTAGGCAATATTTTCCATCTGAAGTGGGATATTTTGTAATACGCATTGGTGACCATTGTTTTTATAATCCAACAGAGGCTTATGCAAATACTTAGAGGAGGTCTATGATATGAATGAATTTGAATTTAAAAATTCTGGGTTTGATTGTTGTCCCAGAGATGCGGATGGAAACTTGGTGACGCCTGATAACACGCCTATTGTCAGAAAACCGGACGGGACCATCAGACCACCTTATGCACCGCCGGCAACAGGCGGGGTTGCTCCGATGCCCATGAATCCACCGGTGGATCAGGGAGAAAATTCCATCGTGACGCCGCCGGAAGGCGATTTTAACACAGAAGCATTTCAAGGTTCCATGCAGCAAATCCTTTCAGACAACATTGGACAGTTTGTTGTCTGTGAATTTATTATTGGTACAGGACCAGCCTTAACAGTAAAAGAGGGAGTTTTGTATTCTGTTGGAAGAAGCTTTCTCGTTCTATATGAAGAATTAAACAGAAACTATGTAGTATGTGATATGTTTTCCATTAAGTTTGTAACCTTTTATTTACCAGGACAACGTCCGAGAAGATATACCAGCGGTGGCGGCACATCAACGGCAAGCAGTAGAATGAGAAGATAGAAAAATTGTTAAAATTACATAGAAATGATGAACACCAGTTCAAGGAGTACTTGAACTGGTGTTTTTTTTATACCAAAATCCTTTCCGTTTTATGAGACATATGTGCGGGAGATAGTTTGAACTGTAAAACCTCGTTTATAGTACGGATTTTGGGTTTTGGGACCTCACTTTTGTTTTTTGGCACTTGCTTATGAAAAGTGGTACGTGTTATGATAATACTATCAACAAAAAGGAGGTTGTCGATATGAGATTAAAGCGCGAAGGCAGAGTCATTAGTCTTGTGTTGAGTATTGCAATGCTTATAGCATTAACGAGCCTTCCGACAGCAGCAGATTCGGAAAATCTTGCTAGTGGTGTAACGGCGCAGGTGAAATTCTATGACAGTGCAGGGGAAGTGCTGGAGAACGCCACTACCACAATTCGGAAAATGACAGATGGAAATGAGGCTTCGGTATTTGATTCTCCATTGGGGACCGGTAGCGGCAAGTATTCGTTTGATTTGTATACTTTAAGCTGGGTGAATCGAATACGGATTAAGGAATTAAATTCTACTATCCAATCTTATTACATTGAAGTATCAACAGATGGGAGAAAATGGAACAAGGTATTTGAAGGAACACTGATTGGTGCTTATGGAAAAACATTGAATTTTCCAGCAACAAAAGCAAGATACATACGACTTAATGTCACAAAAACCGATAATGAGTATAATGATGCGGTGGTATCCATTGCAGAATTCGGTGTGTACTCCTCCGATGAATTGGATAAAACGGATTTGAAAAATTCCATTTATCTAGCGGAACAGAAATTGGGCATGATGAAAAATGAGAAAATGAAGCATCATTACAGTGCAGAGACGGAACAACGTTTTAAAGAAGCGCTGGACATGGGAACACAGGTTTTGAATCAAAGCATGGATCAGACAGCAATAGATAATGCAAGAGATGTGCTGGACACCTTGATGACCGACTACATGGCGAGTCTGACGCCTATGCCGGAAGATTTTCAGAACATCAGCGATTTCTGGAGAGAATGGTTCGTGGGAAATGAGAAGGAGTACGATGACGAGCGGAAAGAAAGCATTGCTAATTTAGAGGCACTCGTGGATGAGTATCTGGCAACGATAATTCGTAATCCAAAAACAGAGTTATGGGAGGAATTTATTCCGGTTCGTTCCAATGAGGCACTGGAACCGAGTAAAATCAACGAGACACTTACAAAGTTTCGTTATATGGCTACAGCGTACAGACAGGAGCATAACAAATATTATAAGAGTGCGGAGTTACTGGAAACTATACTGGATGGTGTAGATTTTATTCTGACAAATAAATATTATCCGGGTATCACACAATATGGAAACTGGTGGTATTGGACGATTTCTACGCCGACTGAACTGACGCAAATTATGATGATTTTGGGAGAAGAGGCGCCGGAGGAAATGTGCAAACGATGCGAAGACGGTATTAATACGCATCTGGCAGATGATTTCCATATCACGGTTCAAGGTACCAACCGGTTATATTTTGCCACCATTGCATTAAAAATGGCGGCGATGGTTAAAAATCCGGCATATATTCATAAGACGGTGTACTCCATAGCGCAGGAGACGCGTTCTAATGATACGGTGCCGCAAGGCGTTCCGGCAGACGGATTTTATTGGGATGGCTCCTTCATGTATCATTACGGCATATTATACAATGCCTCCTATGGTAGAGACAAGATATCCAACACCTTGAGTTATGCGACGCAGCTCAGTGGTACGCCTTGGCAGCTGGAGCAGTATATTATGGATGATTTGGCTCAAAAAATGACAGACGGCTTTGAAGGTATTATGTATGACGGCTATGTAGTAGATAACACAGCAGGGCGAAGTGTAGGAAGCGGCGCTGGACAGGGAATGACGATTTCTTCTTCCATTGGTCAGTTGGGCGATCAAATGTCAGAACCATATCGCTCCAGATTTAAGGGAATCTATAAGGAAACATTAATGCAACAAGGCGTTTTGGATGATGAACTAGTGAAGGATGAAAGCATTATTGCACGCGGACCCATTACCTGGTTGAAACGGTATCCAGTAGGGGATAAGGTGGTATTGCAGCGACCGGAGTATGGCGTGGGGCTATCCATGTTTAGTGATCGTACCAAGACTTTTGAAGCGCCAAACGGAGATGCTATGCAGACTTGGTATGCCAGCTCGGGAATGACTTATTATCTTACAAAAGACAAGAGTCAGTTTGACCGGGATTATTGGGTTGCCGTGGATCATTACCGGCTGCCTGGAATCACGGTAGATATGGTTCCTAGAACATTGACCCGTTTTGAAGGAGAAATGTACAATAGCAACAGCTGGGTGGCAAGCATGGATTATAATGAGGAATATGGTGTGGCAGGAATGGAAATCTGTAACTGGAACAGCAGTTTGTATGGGCATAAGTCATGGTTCTTCTTTGACAATGAAATTGTTTGTCTCGGCAGTGACATTACCGGAGGAAGCTCTGACGTGGAAAGTATTGTAGATAATCGGATGCTGAAAGAAGATGCTTCCAACCGACTGGTGGTAGACGGTAAAGAAATTTCCGAAACAGAGTTTGAAAAGAAAGACCAGACGGTAAAAACCATATTTTTAGAAGGAAATACGGAAAATGCAGATATGGGATACTATTTCCCAGGAGAGCAAAAGATTACCTATCAAAAAGAACATCGTTCCGAAAAGGTGGCAGATATGTGGCTATCGGACAGCGCCGAGGTAGTGGATGCTGATTTTTGCAAGATTCGTTATGAACATGGAACGAATCCCAAAAATGCAAATTATTCTTATATTGTATTGCCAAACACCACCCAAGAGCAGCTAAAGGAATATGAAGCAGAACCGGATATTGAAATTTTGGCGCAGAACGACAAGGTTCATGCGGTTCGAGACAATAAACTGGGCGTGACCGGTTATAATTTCTGGAGCAGCCAGGGCGGCGAAGCCGGCGGTATTCGTACCAATGGCAAGTTGATTTTGATGAATGCGGAAAATGAACATCAGGCAGAATTTTCTATGACGGATCCGACCATGAAGGGCGGTACCGTAACAGTAACCTGTGATTTTGACGCTGCAAAGGTGCTGGAGGCAGGGAGTGAAATTGAAATCCTCAGCATGGCGCCGCTATCCTTTAAAGTAAAGATGAGTAATACAGAAGGAAAAAAAGTAAAACTCACTGTAGCAAAAACAAAACCGGAGTTTTCCGAGTACCAGTTGTCTGAGGCACTGGTGATGAAAACAGATGCGGATGCCTATATGGTTTCCAATGTGGTTAAAGAAATCGGAAATCTGCCGAAAGCTGTAAATAAGGATGGACATATATATCTTCCGCTGGAAACCGTAGCGAAGGCGATGGGCTCCAGACTCAGCTACGGCGAGAGTCAGAAAGTCTGGCAGATACTGGATGACCGAACCACTTGGGTTGGTGAAGATGGAACGGTGACTGTTAACGGAGAGGTGCAGCAGACGAAGGGTAATGCGGTGTTTACCGGAGAAGATGGCACATTTTATGTGACGCCGGAACTGCTGGAACTGCACTATAAAACCACTGCTGTTGTATCAGGTAATATTGTTGTTCTGCGTCCGTCAGGCAAGTTATCAGAGGACGTCATAGAAAAGATTGCTGGCTATATTGGCTGGGAGTAACCAAAAAAAAGAAAGGTTGAGAGAAGGCTTATGAGAAAATTAATGGGTTTGTTATTGATACTGACTATGCTTGCCGGAACTTGCATTGCGGTACCTGCGGCGGAAAACAATGCGGATACTTTGCTGCAGGAAGCGGAGGTGTTTTTAGAGACGTTTCATCTGATTAGCAATACGACGGATAATTCTGCGCAGGTAACACGTGCCGAGTTTGCCGGTGCGGTAGCGAACGTAATGGAAAGAGCAAATCAGTTTTATGATACCGACATTGGTATCCGAATCAGTGATGTGACCGAGGAGGATACGAATTATCGTGAAATAAATTTTCTTACTAACATTGGTTATATGGAAGGGGAACCGGACAGTCCGGGTGTGTACCGGTTCCGCCCGAATGATCCGGTAACACATTTGGAAGCGATGAAGGTTATGGTAGATGTCTTGGGCTACAGAAATGTAGCGCAGGCGTATGGCGGGTATCCTATCGGATATGTGGATGTGGCAAACAGAGCGGGCGTTTTGAAAGGAATTTCCAGCGACGCAGAGAAAGCAATGACCTGGGCAGATGTAAAAAAGCTGGTTTTTCGCAGCATGAATGCGGCAGTTGCAGATGTTACCGCAGTGAAAGCGGGATTAGTGGCTATTGAGGCAAACAATGACAATAGTTATATGCGGAAATACTGGAATTTGGTAAAAGTGGAGGGTGTTGTTACCGCTAACAGTCTGATTGATTTATATGGAAAAGGAGAAATGAACGGGACACGAAACAACATTCGAATTGATGAAGAAACGTATACGACTGCTTATACAGCACAGGCGATGAATTATCTGGGACAGCGGGTACGCGCTTATGTAGATGTCAGTGAAACGGCGCTGGAGAATGAAATTGTGTGCCTATATCCGGTACCGGGTAAAAATGAAACTCTTCGTATTAAGAGCGGAGACATCATTTCAAGAAACGGATTGCGTAGTGTGCGGGCAGAGGTGAATGGTAAAGCAAAGAATATTCAAATGGATGAGGATGGAGCGGTGTTTGTAGGCTTTGATTACTTGGGACCGGTACGTGCCATTAATCCGGAAAGCTCCGATGTGAAAGAAACATTGAAAGTGCTGGAGAAGAGCAATTGTGAAGTTCTGTATGTGGACAATAATCAAGACGGAAATTATGATTTTATGTGGATTCGTGCCTATGAGGATTATCTGATTAACAATTTTATTTTTGACACGTTCACCATTGCAGACAGATATAATAAATCCGTTACCATGGAGCGCGCATATAAAGACAATAAGATTATTTTGACCGACAGTGGCGGCGAGGTGGTGAATCCCAAGGATTTGGGAAGTAATCAGGTTGTTTCGCTCATCACAAAAGCGGATGATTCCGGTGAAATAAAGCTTGCCTTTGGTGTGGTTCGTAAGGAAGGCGTATCTGGTGTAATCAGTGCCTTAGTGCAGGATACTCTTGAAAAAGTAGTTATTGGCGACACAGAATATGAAATTTCCGAGGAATATGCTGCATTGGTAGCAGAAAATAATAAAAAAGTGAAAAAGTTAACAGCCGGGCTGGACAGTGCATTTTTTCTGAATGCGCTTGATCAGATTGTGGGAATTGATTTAAACTTGGTTTCAAACGGAAATATGGTTTATGGCTTTGGAACTGTAGTAGGACGTATAAGCGGCTTAGGCGGTGCGGTACAAATGAAAATAGTGACGGCGAAGGGGGCTGTGGAGATTTTTGATTGTGCCTCCAGCGTGAAGATTAACGGACAACAATGTACAGGCGACCAGATTTATGAAACATTATGGAAATTGTCTCAATTCTATTCAGCAGGAAGTGAACGGCCAACGGAAGGTTTTATCCTGTATAAAATGCTGCGTTATGGTGTGTCGGGAAATAAAATCAATGAACTGGAAGTAGAAATTGACCATGCGGAGCAGGATAGACTGTATGCAGAAAAGAAGATACGTTCGGATGACAGTTTGTCGATGACCAGATATAAAGCCAGCACAGTTGGCAAACAGGTAGGAATCAATTCCAATACGCTGCTTTTGAGCATTCCCTATCCGTCAACAGCAGCAGCTGCTGTAAATGATGATACGGCATTTTCTCTGATGACATCCAATGATATGATTTTAGACTGTGTTTTGGGAATCGGTGGTTTGAAATCAGCAATCAGTGGCAGAGGTGAAATGCATTTTTATAATCTGTCCAGCACAAGATTTGCGGAAGCGGCCATTCGGTATTATCCTTATGACGGAAGTTCAAAGGTTACTACGGAGCCGGAACCGATGGACGATAATCTGATTGTGGACAAAATTACGCAAGGTGTCAATGATGACGGCGACTCGGTTCTGTTTATCAAAGGCTGGCGTGCCGGCGTTTATACCACTCTGAGAACAGCGCCTATCGTCAATCCGTCAGACCCGTGGGATCAGCTACACGGTGTTAGAAATATGATTATGCAAAGAAACGTGAACGGTATTCTAACAGATTGGACTGTGAAAGACGCAGAAGGAAAAACTGTGAGTGCAATTACAGATATCCAACCGGGAGATGTAATTCACTATTTGCAGAACAGCAAGGGCGAAGTGGTAAATGTAGTAATCAATGTGCGTGCTATGGATAAAGAAAATGCGGCTTGGCTGAAGGAAAACCAGTTTAGCAGCAACCACGATATTGCATATTTGGGCGTCAATTACGGTGAGATTATTGAGTGGGACAGCAGTGGATATACGGTTGTGCTGAAAGAGCTCGACGGTCAGGAGAGAGTATATGCTCTGTCTTCGACAACACGTGTGACAGTAGTGAATCGTACTACGGAAAAGATCAGTATGGGTAACGTGGCAGAGTTTGAACTGGGTAATGACGTATATATTCGTCAGTATTATGGAATTGTAAAAGAAATTGTTTATTATAAATAATGAATGGAGGGGAAACCGGTGAAAAAATTGATAGCAATAATACTTATGTTGAATGTATTCCTTGGTACATTTGCTTGGAGCGCGAGTGCAGCAAATGTCATTGAGAGAAACGATATTTGGATTTATTTGCCCGGTGGAGACGGTACAGTTGTAGGCGGAAACTGGGGCGGTACCTGGCAAAACTATCAGCCAGCGCCGAGCGGTGGAACACAACAAGCGCTGTATTTCGACGGTGCACAGTCAATATATCGCGGACTTGGGGCAGCATGGTGCTGGCCGGGCAACTTTGATATAAGCTTTGACATCTATCCTGACACTGCAGCATCAAAATTTGTGTTTATAGCACGAACATTAGCGGATGGTAAAGTTCAGTGGGATGCACAAGCGGTAGCATTTTTAGAAGACGGTAGAGTGTTGCTGGATAATGCGAATGGCGGTGTTGGTACCGCTGGTGGCAACTTGATAGGTTATTATGTAGAAAAGGCATGGTACCGATTTAAACTTCACTTTGACTATGTGAACCATGTGTATGATGTTTATCTAGTAGAGGGCGTCTTGAAGGAGACAGTGGATGGCGAACCAGTGCCAGCAGCAAATAAGCATTTGGGGCAGTTTGCATTGAGAGAGAATGCAGTAGGCATGGTACAGCCTCAAATTGACGGAACGAACCTCTATTTAGATGAATTTTGTGCAAGAGGGAACAATATTGAATATGGACTTGACGGCGGTATCGCTATCGAAGTGGGAGCAACTTCAATTCCAATCTATCTGAGCCAGGCGCTGAAGATGGCTACAAAAGATGATATTGTGGTGAAGAAAAACGGAACTGCCCTGAAGGTCGGAACAGATTTTACGGTCAGCTATGATGTTCCATACAATGGTGTGAGAAGCAATGTAGGATTAGGACTGAAAATTAACTTGACAGAGGCAGCACAGGAAAACGATGTGTTTACTATAGACTTGTCATCACAGCAAGATTTCATGGATACCAAACTTTCTGGTGCGGTGCTGTCGGTTCCCTGCGTTGCACAGGAGACGCTGGAGGCACTCAATGCCGCATTGGAAGGCATTGCGGACAGTGTGACAGCCGAAAATGCAGGTGTGGATTTGGAAGCAGTGACAGGAAATCTGACACTGCCTTCGGCAGGAATGAATGACACGCAAATCCTTTGGAAGTCCTCATCTGACCCTTCTGTTTTGTCCGTTTCCGGCGAGGTGACTCGACCGAAATTCAATGAAGATAGAGACGATTCAAAAACAGTTACCTTGAGCGGAATCATTACCAAAGGCGCTTTAAGTATGGAATTTTCACTGGATGTAGTGGTTAAAATGGAGGAGCCTACGCAAGAGTGGAGCGTGCTGAAGGAAGCGGCGGAGCATATAGCAGGAGTATTGCCGGAGGATGGTGCAGTGCTGAGCAATACAATAGAAATGATGAACTCCTACAACGTGGAAGGATATGCTGATGGAACAGTAGCCATAAGCTATCAATTAGAGGGCGACGGTGCTGACTATTTGAAGTGTGGAAACGGCGTTGGAAAACCGGAAGGAAAGCTGCTGACCGATTTTGAAGGAACCGGCGCAGAGTTTGATACAGCGGTGACGGTAACTGCTACATTGACAAAAGGTGCGGAGTTGCCGCGTGTCATTAGCCGTACCTATACCATATCGCATCGGAACATTTTAACAGATCAGGCGGACAGTGCCGAGGCGGCTGCAGTGCTGGATACAGATGCAAATACTGCGTGGACACCAGAGGGAACGTCGGCGACTCTGGATATACCGCTGAAAAAAGAAATGATTATCGGCAATATCCGCGTGGTGGATTCCAGTTATGACACTTTGAAATGGTATTATCTGGGAAGAGACAACAGCTGGCAGGAAATGAAGGAATTTCCGGTGGCGGCAACATCGTTGCGCGCTGAGGTTACAAAAGAAGGCGGAGACATTCGGATTGGCAGTGTAGAGGCGATGCTCACCGATGCACAGTTGCTGAAGTTTGATATTAATGGCGTGGAAGTCAAAGATTCCCTGGATCAAATCACAGCTTCTTCCATCACGCTGCCAACTGTTACAGAGCATGGCTTAGAATTGGTTTGGGAGTCCAGCAATCCGAACGCCATTGACAAATTCGGAACCGTGAAACGTCAGTCTACGGATCAGACGGTTACTTTAACTGTAAAGGGTAAAGATTCCGCAGGAGTCATTATTGAGGGCATAGAAAAAACGTTTACAGCGACTGTAAAGGCAAAGGAAACGAACAGCTCAAGCAGCGGTACAAGTGGAATCGGCACTTCCGTAAGAGGAAGCAGCAGCCGTGCCAGAGATGTGCTTGACGGAGTGTTTCCTGCAGCTACACCGAGACCGACAGTGCCGCCGGAACCGGAACTGTTTTCTGATATGGCGGATAGCTGGGCAAAAGAAGCAGTTTATGCATGGGCGGAAAAGAAGATTGTAGACGGTAATGGAAACGGACAGTTTTTGCCGGATAAAAATATTACTCGGGAAGAATTTGTCAAACTGTTGGTATGCGCCTTTGATATAAATACAGAGAAAACAGCAGTATTTTCTGATGTGGAAGATGATGCATGGTATGCGGATTATGTGCGTGTGGCAGGTGGTGCCGGATTGGTACTTGGTACAGACGGTGTTTTTGGTGTAGGGCAGAATTTGACCCGACAGGATTTGGCGCTAATGGTTGCCCGCATCATGAAAGTACAGGAGACTGATGTGGCAGCATCATACACTGACTGGGAACAGGTACGACCAGATGCCAGAGCAGCAGTGGCAGCACTGAGTCAGGTAGGCATTTTAGGGGGTTATCCTGATGCCAGCTTTCGACCAGAACAAACGGCCACCCGCGCGGAAGCAACTATGGTACTATATAAAGTAATGGAGACAATGAACCAAAAATAAGAAGATGGTATAAGCTGGTGTGTTGATAAAATTAAGAAATAAAGGAGTAATGAATATGAAAAAGGGAAGAATCTTGGCAGCTGTCCTGGCAGCTCTTGTGGGTACGACTGCTTTGCTGGCGGGCTGCGGTAACGGAAATGATAGTGCAAGTACATTGGCTGATCTGGAAAAGCTGAAGAACTCATCGTATCCTATTGACACAGATGTTACGCTTTCCTACTGGAGTCAGGCCTCAAATGCAGATTGGGACAACATTCCGTGGAACGTAGAATATCAGGAACGACTGGGTGTTAAATTTGAGAGGATGCATCCGGCTGCGGGACAAGAGGTTGCGCAGTTTAATGTTATGATTGCTTCCGGTGAACTGCCGGATATTGTGGATTGGTATTGGGCAGATTATGTTGGAGGACCGGATAAGGCAATTGCGGAAGGTTCTATCGCCAAACTCAATGACTTGCTTCCGGAATATGCGCCGGATTTCTGGAGCTATTTGCAGGAGAATGAATTTGTGAGCAAACGAAGCCGGACGGACGAAGGAAATTATTACTATTTTCCGGGACTGGTACAGTATGGTGATGAAAATGAAAAGCTGCGCGTAACGGCAGGGTATATGTTCCGAAAAGATTATCTGGACAAAATGGGACTAGAGGTTCCGGAAACCATTGATGATTGGCATCATGTGCTGACTACCTTTAAAAACAATGGTATTGAGTCACCGCTGTGTATTTCGGCAAATGATGTGTTTCGTGGACTGGGCGGCGCTTTTGGTGTGCCGAGCGGCTGG
>CATIYX010000203.1 GCA_949739095.1 uncultured Clostridia bacterium
AATGAACCAATGGTATGAGGAAGGACTGGTGGACCGGCAGTTTGATAGTACATCTTCGGCGCGGTATGAACAGCAATTTGCTAATGGGGAATTAGGCGCAGCATTTGCAACAGCAGGGGGAAATATGGGCAATTGGATTCCTGCTGTTACACAGAACATTCCGGGCGCGGTGTTAGCGCCTGCCAGATACCCTTCTGCCGAAAAAGGACAGCGTGCGAAATATGGTCATAGAACATTAAAGCTGGAGGGGAAAGGCGCGGCAATTTCGACCCAATGTAAAGATGTAGAAATGGCGGCAAGACTATTGGATTATGCGTATTCAGAAAAAGGCAGTATGCTCTATAATTTTGGCATTGAAGAGGAATCCTATCAAATGATAAATGGATATCCTACCTATACCCCCTATATGATGGACGAACAAATCAACGGCGGCAAATCACTGGCGCAGATGTTGGGACAATATACACGCAGCAGCAGTATGGCGCCATGCATTCAGGATGTGCGTTACATGGAACAATATTGTAAATTTGATGAACAAAAAGAAGCGATTCATCTATGGGCAGATACAGATGCAGCAGAGTATCAGTTACCGCTTTTGACACTTACATTGGAAGAAAATACGGAATATTCTAATATTATGAATAAAATCAATCCATATCGGCAAGAGCAATTATACCGATATATTGCAGGTGTGGCACCGGTGGAGAATATGGATGAGTATTTTGAAAAACTGCAAAGTATGGGGATTGAACGAGCAATTGAGATACAGCAGGCAGCATATGACAGGTTCCTGAAACGGTAGACGCGGTAAGTTTTGTTAGTATAGCAGCGGAGATTGGTGGCAGACTAAAATTAGCGCAGAAGAAGAGAAATGATTCTGAGATGGAACATTCTGTTGTTTTGCGCTGGGAAGAAAAAATACCGGATGGACAACGCCGGTAAAGGAGTCTTGCCAAAATGCCAAAATATCCACAAAAACCATATAGTAAATATGCTAATATCAATGAGGTCTACCAGACATATGCATTAGCAAATGTTGGTCAGGTTGATGCGGACAGCAAGGTAACAATCCCACCGGAGGAAGACGTCAAGGAAGCAAAAGACTGGGTGGACTACAACGAAAAATGAATGTAAAAAGGAGGGCTTATAAAAGCCCTCCTTTTTGTATCAAAAAATGCTCCCGCTAAAAAACAATGGTTTTTGGAACAGTAATAATTTTAAAGAATGGGATTATACAAATTTCACCGCTGTTCCATAAGCCAAAACTTCCGCCGCACCTTGCATCACAGAAGCGGAAGCATAGCGAATGTTCAAAATGGCGTCTGCGCCGAGCGCTTCTGCTTCCTCCACCATGCGTTTGGTGGCAAGTGCCCGCGCATCGTTCATCATTTGATTATAAGCTTTCAGTTCTCCACCGACTAGCGTTTTGAAACTCTGTGTAATATCGCGTCCGAAATTTTTTGTTTGAATTGTGCTGCCTTTGACCAGACCCAACAGGTTTAATTCTTTTCCGGGGATTGTTTCAGTATTGACTAAGATCATCTTCTTCTCCACTCCTTATCTCTTTGATACGTTCTACTAATACAAAGATACATACGCCAGCCAATGCAAGTGGAATCAGAAGCAATAGCAAACTGAAGCCCAGCGGCAAATCCACCAGCAAAATAGCGATAATGTAGGAAAATAAAAATAGAACGCTGATACAGGTAATCGTAATAGGTGCAATTAATTGTTTGTTCTTTTTGGAATCCATAGTTAGCCACCTTCCAAATTGCAAACGCAAATAAATATCCTGTAACTTTTATTATAGAACAATAAATGGGAGAAGTCAACCAGTTTTATAAATATCCTGAAAAATATAGCCGAATGCGGTCCCGAGGCTGCATGATTTTGATTCCCGCAAGGACAAAAGAACGCTGCTAAATGGGACAAGACATGATTTTGTTTTTTGTATCATAGGATAAGCGTAGGAGGCAAGAACATTGTATGAGATTGGATTCTCCTATACTTAGCAAAGAGTATTTGCTATAAAAAAATGTTGAAATGTGACGGAATTTATGGTATTCTAAAGGAGAGAAAATAATGCGGGAAAGTTCTATCAACAAAAACCGTAACATGGTAGCGAAAAGGGGAGCTGTTTTTATGAAACGAAGTAGAGTGATATTGGCAGTGCTGGTGGCACTGATACTGCAATTTGGTATGCTAACAAACATAGAAATACAGGGCAGCATTCAAAGCGCGGCGGCATATGAATTGGTACCGGTGGGAGTCGGTAATCAAAACAGCTACCGTTCCAGCGGCGGAAGCAGTTCGCGTTCCAGTTCTTCCTATTCCGGTTCCTATCGGAGTAGAAGCAGCAGTGACAGTGAATCGCTGGCGTGGTTGTTGTTATTTATGTCCACACATCCGGTTGGATCGGGTGCAGTGATTATTGCTTTGATTCTGCTTGCGATTTTGTGGAACAAAAAGAAAAACAGCGGCAATGTGGGGAATATGGGCAACGCAGGTCAGACACCTGTATATCAGCCGAAAACGCCGGCAGATTTGACGCCGCTGGAGGCATTGGACCCGGAATTTTCTGCCGACCAGTTTATTAGCTGGACAAAAGAAGTGTTTGTCACATTGAACCAGGCATGGACCGCCAAAGATTGGTCTAAAATTCGTCCGTTTGAGTCAGATGCATTGTTCAAAGAACATAGTCAATTACTGGAGGATTACATCAAAGGCGGAAAAACGAATATATTGGACCGCGTTGCTGTCAAAGACGCTGTGATTACAAATTATTATGAGGACAGCCAAAATGAATATCTGGAAGTTACTATGCTGACCAACATGATAGATTATGTCGTGGAGGACGCTACCGGAAAAGTGACAGCGGGCGACAAGACAACGCTTTGGGATATGGAATATACGCTGAAATTTATGCGTAGCCGCGGCGTGAAGACGGCAGGCAACATGGAAGGACTTGCAACGGTGAACTGTCCGAACTGCGGAGCACCGACAGAAGTGACATCGCAGGGTCAGTGTGAATATTGTAAATCTGTTATCACAACAGGCAAATATAACTGGGTACTGTGCAGCTATACCGGAAGAAATCTGTAATAACAGAAAAGGAGCATAAACCGACGCTAAAATATCGGGGAACGATAGCTTGGGGGTGGCATGTGATGTATGATATGTATATACTTATCATTGAGTTTATGGGCATATTTGTGGGCGGCTGTATTACACTTATTTGTATATTTTATGATAAACAAAAAGAGAAAAACAGACAGATTGTAAACCCGTTTCCGCCGCTACGGCAGGCGAACCTTTCAGTGCTGAAAAAGAAAGAACCTCGATTCTCGACAGTGCAGTTTACCAAGTGGACATGGCAGTTGTTCCGCCACCTGGCGACAGCGTATCAGATTGAGGAATTGGAACCTATCCACCCCTGCATGACAGATGAATTTTATAAAAGCTGCCGGAACCGGCTTGTGGCATTAGAAAAGCAGGGCGTGAGGGAGGTTTACAAGTGGATTGCGGCTAGAAATGCCGTTATTACCAGCTACTGCGTACAAGGACAGCAAGAACAGCTTATTGTTACGCTGCAATTTGCAACAATTTGTTATAAGATGGATGTGAAAACAAACCGTATCATAAGCGGAAACGCCAATACAACGGTTCACTTTCAATATGAATTGGCATTTATACGATATCGTGCGCAGCAAAAGCAAGCTGCCGCACGGGCGGAATACTGCCCGCACTGCGGCGCGCCAATCGCGAGGAACGGACAGGGACATTGCGACTATTGCAAATCTAAACTTGCAATTACAGGCAGCGGAAATAGAAAACAAAGCTGGTCGCTGTGCTGCTGCACAAAGATAGAGCGATAGCCGGACTGTTGCTGCGGAGAGGGTTGACAAAGTGTGAGACAGCATAGCGGCAGAATGCAGAAGATGGTGGTACACGATGGGGTATTTGGAAAATTTTTTGATGCGGATCATGTGGAATGAATTTGAAAAGCTGGACGGACGGAGCGGCGGAAATGAGCCGCTTTGGATTCAGTGGACCAGGCCGTCATATCCAAGAGTAGAAGAAGCTGATTTGGCGCGATTGATGGTGAAGGATTCAAATTTTTTACCCGAACGGTTTGTTGACGATGTGAAACAATTGTTTTTGCGGGTGACGCGGGCAGAGGAAACATGTGATTTAAAAATCATTCAGCCCTATGTCACGGAAAGCTTGTATGATAGCATGCAAAAACGGCTGCTGGAATATAGCCAATCTCATGAAAGTTCCGTTTGGAAACGCATTACAATCAGCAATGCTGTTATCACGGATTATTTGGAAAAACAGTATAGCGACTATCTGGAAGTGACGCTGCAAATATTGATGGTGCATTATATCATAAATCGCGATACTGACAAATTAAGATGGAAACATTCAAAACGGCTGGAGCGATTTCAGTATCAAATGGAATTTGTTTGCCGGGAAGTGGAGCAGCTGCCGAAAAAACGGAGAATACATTGCCCGCACTGCGGCGCGACGATTGTCGTGCAGGGGCAGACAAAATGTCCGTATTGTAAATCTATTGTGACCATGCAGGGATCACAAAGCGGGCGGGGAAAACAGAGATGGAAGTGGCTGCTGAACGATATCAGCGGCGGACGCTGCGAACCGGAGAATACTTTGTGGTAAAAGGAAAAACGCGGATGGGGGGGTGGGAGAATTGCTGGGGATACTGTTTTGTGTCATTTGTATACTTTGCGCAGTGCTTGGTTTTTGCATCAATAAATTCATGTCCGGCAGAAACGGCGACCTTGAATATGAAATGCAGGAGGAAGAACCGGAAGAAATTCCGCAAGTGGACTTCCCGCCGCTGCACGCGGTGAATTTATCGGAACTGCGCAAGAAAGAGCCGGAATTTTCTTCTGGGCGGTTTATCAAATGGAGCAGAGAGCTGTTCTGGCAGCTTGCCACCGCGTCAGAAGAGCAGGAGATAGAGTCAATCCGACCTTGTCTCACGGAGGAATTCTACCGAAGTTGTCAAAACGGGTGTCGGGACTTACAAAAACGTGGCGTGAAAATTGTGTATGAACAGCGGATAGAGCAAGGCGTTGCCATTACCGGCTACCGTGTGCAAAATCAGCAGGAATATCTTGCCACGGCATTTCAGGTCTATGTGACTTTTGCTACTGTAGATGTGAAAACAGGAAAAAGAATTGGCGGGAACTACAGTATGTCCCGGCGAGCGAAATATGAACTGGAATTTGTGCGGCAGGCTGTCAGAGACACGAAAGATATGGTGTGCGAAGGGTGCTGCCCGCATTGCGGCGCACCAATAGAAGAAGTGGGACAGGAACGGTGCAGTTATTGCAACTCAAAGTTAGTGTTTAAACCCTGGGTGGAAAACTGCAATTGGCTACTGTGCAAATGCACAGAGAAGTGGTATGAATAAAAACGTCCTGCAAATAAAAGGTGCATAGGGTAAAACGATATGATAATAAGGGGGGAGAGCAGTGGTGAAACGCAGGTGGTGGATAGTCGGGGTGGTTCTTGCGGCGATATTGCAAGCAGGTGTTTTGCAGACTGCCGGCGTTTCGGCAGAACCGGAAGCCTATTACCAAAGCGAATGGATTGAAGTAGGCGCTGTGCCGGAGAGAACCACTGTGTCGCTGGAACTGAGCAGTGGGGTTACCGAGGGGCTTGCAGCAACGATAGGCGTGATAGTGATTATTGGCTATCTTTTACTGAGTTATTATACAGACGAGACGGAGGGGGCTGAAAGACGTGAACCATGGGCAGTATTCAGACGACCTAAAAAGAAACAAAACGATATATACGAATATCAGCAATTACAAAGGACGGATTTGTCGCGGTTGATGATAAAAGACCCAAGATTTTCTGCTGACCGGTTTGCGTCCGAAACCCGAGAGTTGTTTTTAAGCGTTATCGGCGCGCTTAAAAACAAGGATATCAAAGAACTTCGGTACCATGTTACAGGAAAAATGTATGACGCACTGAGTAAAAAGCTGTTGGAATATCAAAATTTGAACAGAAAAGAAGTTTGGGAACGTGTGATGGTCAACAACGCTGTGATTACCAATTATCAGGAAAGGAAAAACAGCGATTTGCTGGAGGTGACGGTACATGTGACCATGAACCACTATGTGGAAGATAAAAAGACAGGCGCAATTCTGGAGGGGGATTTACTGGGACTATATAAGTATCAATATCAAATGGAATATATACGCAGAGTGAGCGGGGAAGAAACATACAGAAAATCATCGGAAGGCGTACAAGACACCTGTTGCCCGCATTGCGGCGCGCCGCTAAAGGTGAGGAATCAAACAAAATGTCCTTATTGTAAATCCATTATTATGACAGAAACAAAAGAAGGGCAGCGCACGGAAAACAGTAGCCGGTGGCTGCTGAATCAAATGAATGGCGGATTGTTATAAATCAATTTTATATAGAATTTATATTTGATGAAAGGAAGGGTAATCATGGGATTGATTAAAGCATTCAGTGGGGCAGTTCGTTCAGAACTGGCAGACCAGTGGAAAGAGTATTTTTATTGCGACAGTATGGGAACAGGTACCCTCATTTGCAAGGGTGCAAAGAAAACAGGAACAACACAGTTTCAGGGCAGCAACACCAAAGCGAGCGACAACGTGATTTCGGAAGGGTCTATGATTGCAGTCAATGAAGGTCAGGCTATGCTGGTGGTGGAGGATGGTAAGATCGTTGATTTTACCTGCGAACCGGGGGGCTACCGTTATGATTTTAAAACGGAACCGTCACTGTTTTCCGGCAGCTTCGGCAATGCACTGACCAGAACGTTTCAGGAGGTTGGAAAACGGTTTGCGCTTGGCGGAGAAACAGGAAAAGACCAGCGTATTTATTATGTGAATCTCAAAGAAATTGTTGGTAACAAATTTGGGTCGGCACAGCCCATGCCTTATGACGATCCTTATTATAAAACGGTGCTATACGTCCGCTATTTTGGCGTATATAGTTTCAAAGTGACTGATCCGCTGCGTCTCTATACGGCGGTAGCAGGAAATGTGGACAAAGAATACCGTGCCAGCCAGCTACAGGAACAGAGTGATACAGAGTTCTACGGCGCACTGGATACGGCGATGTCTAAATTGGCGGTGGATGGCGTGAAATTCAGTATGTTGCCCTCCAAACAGATGGAACTTGCCAATTATATGAACGAAGCATTGGATGAAGCATGGCGGCAGCTCCGCGGACTGGAAATTATTTCGGTGGGTATCAATAAAATCACGCCGGATGATAAATCAAGAGAGCGAATTGAACAGTTCGACAACGCGACCATGTTGGGCGGTAATCAGGCGGCAATGCAGGGACGCATGACAAGTGCGCAGGCAACCGCATTTGAAAACATGGGGAAACAGTCCGCCGGTACAAGCGGAATGGATATGATGGGCATGGCATTTGGTGTGCAGGCAATGAACCAGATGGGACAAATGATGCAGCAGCAAACACCGCCACAGTCTGCCGCACCACAGCCCGAAGCAGTACAGAAAGAAGCGGATACATGGAAATGTGCATGTGGCGCAGAAAATGCAGGGAAGTTCTGCAGCGAATGCGGACTGGAAAAACCCAAAACGGAAACAGAATGGGTGTGCGCGTGCGGTACAAAGAATGCAGGGAAATTTTGTAGTGAATGTGGGAAACCGCGTCCGGAGGAAGGTTGGACTTGTGCATGCGGCGCAGAAAATAAGGGAAAATTCTGTAGTGAATGTGGCAGTCCCAGACCGTAAACAGAAAAAGTAAAGAAATAAAAAAGGTAGTTTGACCTGCTGTGTGCAGGTCAAACTACCTTTTTTATAGTCGAGAGTCTCTTTTAGTTGACAATGGGAGCGCAAGGCAACGGTGTCAGTTGGCACATAATTAAGTCATATATGGAGTTGGTGTGTATGAAGCAATTCAATTCACCAAGTCATAGAAGGTTCCTCCGGCGTGGGAGACGGTGTGGGTGTGCTATCGGGTGAATCACTTTCAGCCGGCGGTGTTACTGCCGGTTGCTGCTGGGCAATCTCTTCGTTCAGCTGCTGCATGTCTTTGACAATCGCGTCCACTTCCTTCATGGTTTTTCCATAGTTCTCCCAGTCGTTTTCGCTCATAAACTGTTTTGCCTGATTATATTTTTCTGTCAGTTTCTGTGACAGGGAATATAAGTCTTCATTGACTGGTTGCACCTGTTCCGTGGGTGTTTCTGCTTCGTTTTCAGGCATCTGCGGATTGGCGCTAAACATAGCTTCAAATGCTGCTTCCAGTGTTGGCTCCATCACAACGGTGTCTCCATATGCCAGAATAACACGTTTAACCTCCGGCAGTCCAGCGCTGTTTTGTGACGTGATATACACCGGCTCTACATAGACAATGGAATCTTTAATGGGAATCACCAGCAAATTGCCCCGCATGACATTGGAACCGCCTTGACCCCAGAGCGTCAGTTCTCTGGAAATGTTGGGGTCGTTATCAATTTTGTTTTCAATTTGCAGTGTTCCATAAACGTGCTTGCCTTTGGGGAATTTATAGGACACCATTTTTCCATAATTCACGCCGTCTGACATCACGCCAATCCAGCCCACTAGGTTGGTATCCTTGTTGTTCAGCGTATAGGGTACCATCAGCATAAATTCTGCGTTTCCGTTGATGTCCACAAAATTATAATAGGGCGCAATTGCCTGAATTTCACTTTTGCTGCCATATTTCTCGCGGGCAATTTCCCATACGTCCGACTGCGCATAAAATGTTGCTGGATCGGTGGTATGATATTTTTTATAGATATTTGCTTGTACCTGAAATAATTTTTCAGGATATTTGACTTGTAGAGCCACATCATAGGGCAGTGGTTCTGTTTTAAATGTGCCCGGATAGACTTTATTATAGGTTTGCATAATGGGGTCGTTGTGGTCAATGATGTAAATATCTACTGTGCCGCTGTAAGCATCCACCAGTGCTTTGACAGAATTGCGGATATAGTTGCGTCCGTCCGTCATTTGAGAATAGGGATAATATTCTGTGGAGGTATAGCCGTCCACAACCCATTTCAGGCGTCCGTCATTTGTAATTGTAATATGCACATCATCGTCAAAGGAAATAAATGGAACTACATTGCGCACGCGGTCCACCACATTACGGTTCAGCAGCATACGGCTGTCTGTATTAATATACTGCGAGGTAATGAGATTCATGTCCATATATTTGATGGCGAAGAGCAGACGGTTCAGAGCGGTCATTTCAATGCCGGCAGGTCCTTGATAGCTATATTCGTTTTCCGTTTGACCTTCTGCATAATCCAACTCTTTTTGTGCCGTGTTCACAAGCGTATAGGAGTCGCTGTTGATTTCACCGAAATAGATACGCGGTTCCGTAATAGTCGGCAATTCATCTGTCGTTAGTTGCACAGGAATATCTTTCACCAGAAAATCCGGCTGCCCCTCGGCAGTGACACGGTTAGTAGGGCTCATAACAAGTCCATAGCCATGTGTGAAACGCATTTTTTCATTCACATAGGTCATTTTACTGGTCGACGTAGTCGGCTGCATTTCACGGACGGAAATGAACGCAGATTTGCGTTTACCGTCCGTTGTCTGATAGGGAATGACGTCCACATCTTTAAATTGATAGTAGCTGCGGATACCCTGCAATTGGTTATATGCAGTAAGAGTCGCTTGGTAATCTGCAATGCGGATATTGTCCAGCGTATCCTGCGAAATGCTTTCAGGGTCTAATGTATCGGACAGAGGATATTCCAAATCCTGTGTATCTGTGAGGTTATATGCCTGCAACGTAGCGTCAATGTTGTGCCGGATATAGGGACGTTCCATTGCTGCTTCGTTAGGGAATACGGCAAAATTCTGCACACAGATAGAAATGGCAGTGGTGAGTACCCATGCCGCAGGATAACACGCGGCGCAGACAAGCAGACGTTTGAAGTGACCACGGAGCAGAAACCAAATACATCCTACTACAATCACAATCAGCGCGTAGGGCATAATGCGATAGAAATTCAGCCACACCACCATGTCAGTATAGCCGCCGCCTATCATATCGCCGTTTGGTTTAAATAACAGTTCCTCCGCCTGAAAATGGAAGTTATAGGCAGAAATCAAAAAACAAAGCAGCACATGGACAGTTAGTTCAATGATAATGCCTTTTTGTTTCAACAGTTCTGAAGGGTGTTTGATGCCGTTGCGCACATAGTAGAGCAAGACAATGGCAAAAACATAAACCGCCAGAAAAATGGAAAGCCCCAGCAGTGTCTGAGTGAGCTGCATAAACAGAGGGCGCTGAAATACATAATATCCGATATTTTTATGCAGAATAGGGTCGTTTTCCGCAAACCAAGACGGATTAAATGCTGTGAGAACAGTCGTATATATATTCTGGTCCACAAACGATGCACCGACGATAGCAATCAGCAGACTCATAATGACGAAATGCAGCCGTTTGGTTAGAAAACCACTAGTTTGTTCCCATTTGAGCAGATTGCGCCGCAGCACCATATTGGTAATCACTGCCAGAATAAAAATTGCTACAAACGCACTGATGCGCGCCAGCAAACTAATAGAGAAATTCACCCAAAACACCTTGGTATACTGTGCGCCCACTTCATAAATGTCCAGATAGTTCAGGTAAAACGCAGCAACCCAAATGCCGAGCAGAATGACTGTGATTCCCACTGCCGCACCAATGATAATTTTTTTTGCTTTGGAAGCCAAATAAATCCTTCCTTTCTATTCGCCACGGAATTTTATTCCGCGGGTTCACCCTCTTCGGGCGGTTCCTGTGCAGGGGATTCTTCTGTTAGCGCAGCTTCAAACAGCGCGGCAGCAAATTCCTGCGGATTAAATTCCTGCAAATGGTCAATACCTTCGCCAACGCCAATAAATTTAACAGGTAAATGTTGTTCGTGACTAATAGCAATGACAACGCCGCCTTTGGCACTGCCGTCCAGCTTGGTTAAAATTAATCCGGTAATCTCTGCAATTTCACCGAAGGTTTTCGCTTGTGAAAGAGCGTTTTGTCCGGTGGTTGCGTCTAGAACGAGCAGCGTTTCCTTTTTGGCGTCCGGCGCCTCACGGTCCGCTACTTTCAGGATTTTTTGTAGCTCTGCCATGAGATTCTTTTTGTTGTGCAGCCGTCCTGCCGTGTCTACAATCAGGATGTCACAGCCGCGGGATTTTGCAGCATTTACCGCGTCAAACACAACTGCTGCCGGGTCGCTGCCTTCGCCGTGATGAATCACATCTACGCCAGCACGGTCCCCCCAGATTTTAAGCTGTTCTGTTGCTGCTGCGCGGAAGGTGTCCGCAGCTGCCAGCAACACATTTTTCCCTTCTGCTTTGAATTTTGCCGCCAGTTTCCCAATGCTGGTGGTTTTGCCCACCCCATTGACGCCAATGATTAAATAAATCGTTAATGGGGAAGCAGATTCGGATTCCTCCGGCGCATGTTCCACCAAAAATTCTGTGATGATAGCTTGTAATTCATTTTTTAAATCTTTACCTTCAGTAATTTTTTTCTCTTTTGCAGCGTCCCGCAGGCGGTCAATGATGTCCATTGCTGTTTCTGCGCCGACATCTGCAATGATGAGCGCTTCCTCTAACTCGTCAAACAGTTCATCGTTCACTTTTTTGAACTGGTGAAATACCTGTTCAACACGCTCTGTAAATACTTGTTTCGTTTTAGTGAGCCCTACCTTTAGTTTATCAAAAAATCCCATGGTTCTGTGCTTCCTTTCCTGTTCTATATTTATTGCGCTGCCGCGAGTTTATCACTGATATCGATGGAAAGCAGGCTGGTCACGCCTTTTTCCTGCATGGTTACGCCATAAAGTGTGTCGGCAGCTTCCATGGTTCCTTTCCTGTGAGTGATGACGATAAACTGCGTGTGCTTGGAAAAGTTTTTCAAATAGTCTGCAAACCGGAATACGTTTACATCATCGAGCGCCGCTTCGATTTCATCGAAAATGCAAAAATAGGTTGGACGGATTTGCAAAATGGAAAAGAGCAAAGCAATTGCCGTAAACGCTTTTTCACCACCAGAAAGTAGGGTGATACTTTGCAGTTTTTTACCGGGCGGCTGTACATCAATTTCAATACCACTGCCCAAAATGTCCTCAGGGTCACTGAGCCGCAGTTGCGCATGACCGCCGCCGAACAGGTCGCGGAACGTTTTTTGGAACGTGCTACACAGCTTGCTAAAATGTTCTTCAAACAGTTCCGTCATGGTCTGTGTCATTTCTGCAATCAACGCTTCCAGACTCTGTTTTGCTTCCACTAAATCCTCCAATTGTTTGCTCATGAAATCATAGCGTTCTTTGACCTCTGTATATTCTTCAATGGCGTCTACATTAATAGGACCGAGCAGTTTGATTTGCTGACGAACTTCCAGAAGCTGTTTGCGGTAGACGGAAAAATCCTCCACTTCCCGCCGCAGTGGTGCGGCGGTAGAATAGGTCAGTTCATAAGAGTCCCAAAGTTTTGCTAAAATATCGTCTTTGGTAGAGAGTAGTTTTTCTTGCTGTCCCTGCACACGAAGTAATTCAGCCTGTAGTTTCAATTGTTCCTCGTGATATTCCCGCACCTGCACATCAATTTCATCCAGTTTGGTATCAATATCACTGCGTTTTTGTGTCAGTTCCTCCAGCGCAGTCTCTGTCTTTGATTTATTCTCGCGGAGCCGCTGCATTTCCTGCTCGTTTTGAGAAATTGTTTGATAGAATTGCTCCATTTCTGCTGATAGCTGTGCTGTTTCTACCTCACCGCTTTGTATGCCGGATTGCAGGGAAGAAAGTTCCGTTTCAGTATCCTGCTTCCGTTCCAGACAAAGCTGACGGTCGTGTTGCAAACTGTTAATGCGTAGCTTTTGCTCGTTGATAGCTTCCTGCTGTTTGTCGCAAGAGTCTGCCAGTTCTGTTTGTTTTAACAAAAGAGTTGCATTTTGCTGTTCTAAAGTTTCTAATTCGGTTGCCAGCATATCGTTTTGTTGCGCCAGTGTATCTGCTGTTTGGTCAGCATGTCCGGTGCGCGTGATAATAGAGTTCCATTCAGATTCTAGATTTTGACACGCCGTTTCCAATTGTCGGAGCTGCTGCTGCGCGTGAGTACATTCCATCTCACCGGCAGTGCAGCGGTTTTTGCTTTCAAAGAACGAACGTTGACTTTCTGCTGCTGCCTCCGCCGCTGTTTCTGCCTGTGATTTTAACACGGGGAGTTGTTTGTCGAGACTTAAGATTTGCTCAGACAATGTCGCGATGGATTGTTCTAATTCTTTAATACCTGCACTGCGGGACAATGCGCCGCTGACGCGGTTCACACTGCCGCCTGTCATAGATCCGCCGGGATTCAGAAGATCGCCTTGCAGTGTCACGATTTTCATACGGTGTCCGGTTGTTTTTGCCAGTGCGATAGCGTGGTCAATGGTATCCATCACAACAGTGCGTCCCAACAGATTGCGGATAATGCCGCTGAACCGGTCTTGCGTTTTCACCAAATCGGCGGCAATTCCAATATATCCTTCCGCACCTTGTACCTGTCCGGCATTTTGTAGTGTCAACGGTTTCATTTCACTGACCGGCAGGAACGTGACGCGACCTTTACTTGATTGTTTCAGATAAGCAATTGCCGCTTTTGCGTCCTGCGGTGATTCCACAATGATGTGGTTCATAGCGCCCCCCAGCGCAGTTTCAATAGCAACTGTGGTTTTAGCATCTGTTTCAATCAGGCTGGAAACGGGACCGTAAATCTGCCGTTTTTGCAGACTGCCGCGTTTATATTCTGTCATGACAGCTTTGACGCTGCGGGAATAGCCGTCATAATCTTTTTCCAATTCCTCCAGGACATGTTTTTTGTTGGAAAGGGTATTATATTCCGTTTGTGTAGTTTCCCGCTGACGCAATAGTTGTGTATGAGCAGTCTGTGCCTGACGGCTACGTGCGTCTTTTTCCTGATATGCCGCCGCTGCGTCCTGTTGTTCTTGTTGTAGCTTACGATAGTTTTCCTCCAAAAACTGTAACGTTTGCCGTCCCTGTGCCAATGCACTTTCAGCATCTGTCTTTTGAGATTGCAGTTCCTCAAGCCGTTCTTTCAGCGTGTTGGAAAGCTCTGTACTTCCGGTAATTTGTGCAAGATTCGTGGATCGTTGTTCCTTCTTCTCCAAAATGGAGCCGCGAACGGTTTCCAATTGCGTTTCTAATTCGTGCAGCGCTGCAGTATCTGCGGTAAGCTGCTCCTCCAATGCCTCCAGCTGTTTTTCTCCCTCGGTCAGTGCAGCGGTGTGCGTGTCCAACTGTACGCTGCGTTCCTGAAGCGTCTGCATTAGGGCAGATATCCGTTCCATCTGTATACTTTTTTCTGCACTGCGCCGTGCAATAGTGTTTTTGTGGTTTTCAATATTGGTACGCAGGACGTTAATTTCGCCTTCTAAACGTACAGTTTCATTGCCCGCGCTGTAAGCGGCGGCGCGGTGGCTATCCATCTCTGCGTCCAGCTCGCGAAGCTGCTGCTTGATTTGTTCTGCCTGCAGTTCCGCCGCTTGATTTTTATTAGTGCTGTCCTGCATTTGCCCCTCGACAATGGCAATTTTTTCTGCTACTTGTTTCAGAGAGGACTCCGTTTTATCAATATCGTGCAGCCAAACATTGACCTCCAGTTCTTTTTGATTTTCCCGTAGCGCCAGATATTTTTTTGCTTTTTCGCTTTGGGTTTTCAATGGACCAATTCGCCCTTCAATTTCTGTCAAAATGTCGCTGACACGCAGAATATTTTCCTCCGACTGTCCTAGTTTTTTCACCGCTTCATCTTTTTTGTAGCGATATTTGGTAATACCGGCAGCTTCGTCAAAAATATGGCGGCGGTCAGTCGATTTAGCGCTAATAATTTCGTCAATTTTTCCTTGCCCCACGTTGGAATAACCATCCCGCCCCAGACCGGTATCCATGAAAAGTTCATAGATATCTTTCAGACGACAAGGAGACTTATTAATGAGATATTCACTTTCGCCGGAGCGGTAGACGCGGCGCGTGACGCTGATTTCCTCAAAATCCAGGGGCATAGAATGGTCACTATTATCCATGACAATCGTGACTTCTGCGAACCCAACAGGTTTTCTTGTTTGCGTGCCGGAGAAAATAACGTCCTCCATTTTGGAGCCGCGCAGCGTTTTTGCACTCATTTCTCCCATCACCCAGCGGATGGCGTCGGAAATGTTGCTCTTACCGCTGCCGTTAGGTCCTACAACAGCGGTGATGCCCGGTTTAAATTCCAGCTTAACTTTATCGGCAAAGGATTTGAACCCCTGCGCTTCCAGTGCTTTGAAATACAAAGAACCACTTCCTTTTATTTTATCCCCAAATGCCTTTCATTAGGCGGCTGATTTCTTCTTTTCGTTTTTCTGTTGCAGCGCGGTCGACTATATAAACATTTCCATTTTTTTGCAGCACATCGCCCTCCTGTGCCTCGGACGGAAGCTGGTTGCGGGGAATGTCCAGCATAATTTCATCTGCTTCGACGACAGCAATATCTCCTTCAAAACGGTCAATAATATACATGATTTTATGCCCCTTTCTGTACGCTGAGCGTACCGTTATCAATGGCAATCACAATATTTCCATCCAAGTCGGTGCGGTAGATAGCGGCGCCAAGCTGATCGAACCGTTGTAGCACTTCTTCATGCGGATGTCCGTAGCTGTTGTTCTGCCCGCAGCTAATCACAATGATAGAGGGGGACACAGCCTGCAAAAATTCAGCGGTGTTGGAGGTGTTTGAGCCATGGTGTCCTGCCTGAAATACATCGCTTTTCAGCGCATTTCCAAAGTTCGACAGAATAATAGCCTCACTTTCCTTTTCATTATCACCAGTGAATAAAAATGTCTTGCCACCCAGTGACAGTTGGATGGTGACGGAGTTATTATTAAGGCTTTTATATTCACGGTCAGGGAATAAAATTTGCAAATTTGCATCGCCAATTGTAAAGGTATCGCCTACCTTAGCAGGTGTTACGGAAACGCCACGTTGCTGTGCCGTTTCCACCATGGACTGAAAAATCTTTGTCGTGGTGGTCTTAGTTGGCATATATAATTCTTTCACTGTAAATTCATTCATTACATCGGGCATACCACCAATGTGATCCTCGTGCGGATGGGTTGCCACACAAAGCTCCAGCTCCGTCACGCCCTGCGCCTTTAGATAGTTCACCAGAGTGCTGCTACTGGCGCGGGTGCCGCTGTCAATCAAAATATTTTTTCCGGCAGTCTGAATCAGTGTTGCATCACCCTGTCCCACGTTAATGTAGTGGACAGTTGCGCTGCTGGTCTGTTGTACCTGTGCCGGCGGTGGGGCGATTTGATAAGATTGTAATACATCGGAAACTGTGCAGCCGCTGAGCAGCAGGAGAGTTCCGAGCAATAACGCCGCAGTGCGGCGGAACGATTTTAACATAGTAGTGTCCTCCCTTTATTGATGTACGATTTTTTTCGCCCATTGATACGATAGTGTCCGGCGTATACCGAAGATGCTTTGAATGATACAATAGGAATACATAACAGATAGTACTAATTCCATAGGTTTTCCAAGAACAATACCAAAAATAATACCTGCCGGCAGGCTGATAAGGTAAATCGGCAAGGTGTCCAGCATAAAGGCATACATGGTATCTCCGCCGCTGCGGAGTACACCCACAATGACAATACTCATAAAGGCACGCAGTGGCATATAAACGGAAATGATATAGATAATATGTACAGATAAAGCGGCAGTTTCCGGTGTCACGCCGCCAAACAATAGGTGAACAAAGCGGTGGGATAGTAGCGACATGATGACGCCGATGAGGATTCCCGAAATAAATCCCCACAGGCAAAAACGTCCCGCGTCCAGTTTTGCACGTATGATTTTGCCTGCGCCAAGTTCATTACCCAGCATGACGAGTGCGGCGTTTGCCATACCTCGAAATAGGACAGAAAATAACTGGTCCATGGTGGAGGCAATGTTCATTGCAGCCACGGCAGTGGTGCCGATTCGTCCAAAAATCATGCTGTATCCGGCAGTGCCAATGCCCCATATGGTTTCATTGAGAATCACCGGTGTTGTCTTTTGGAAGAACTGTATGGTAAACGGTTTATCAATGTGCCGAAAGTCCCGCCATTTTACCTTAAAACGATTTTGCGGCACATAGTCGAACAGAAGAATAATCGTGGTTTCAATAGCGCGGGAAAGCAGCGTTGCTACTGCCGCGCCCATAATGCCCAGCTTGGGAAATCCGCCAACACCATAAATCAGTAGATAGTTCATCAACGTGTTGAGACTGAGCGCAATAATACTGGCAAACATGGGCAGTTTGGCGCGCCCTGTACAGCGCATGATGGACGAATAGGTCAGCGTCACGCCGGAGAGCAGATAGGTCGGTGCAACAATGGGCAAATATTGTGCACCTAGCTCTACCAACTGCATGTCGCTTGTAAAAACACGCATGGCGATTCGCGGCACCGCTATCACAACAGCACTATAGAGAAAAGTCAGTCCGAATACGAGCGCAAACGACAATGCCATAGATTTGCGCACTCCTCCATCGCTGCCCTGTCCAAAATATTGCGCCATGAAAGTCGTTGCACCGCTGGTAATACCAAAAACCACCAGCGAAATAATGAAATTGACCTGATTGGCAAGGGAGACTGCTGCAATTGCCTGGTCACCCAGACCTTGCACTAAAACAACATCCATGATGTTGAGCAGGGAAACAATGCCATATTGAACGGTCATAGGTAATGCAATGTGCAACGTTTGCCGCAAAAAAGTGCGGTCCGGTAAAAGAATATTGCGGTTAATCAGCATAAGCTCCCTCCTTCACAAATTTACGTGCCCAGCGGTCTGTTAACATGCGGCGCAGTCCGAAAATACTTTTGATTGCCTCTTCCAGATAGACACAGGGTGAAACTGCATATAGCGGCAGTCCCAGAACAATGCCAAGAAAAAATCCCAGCGGTAGTCCGATGCAATAAATAGAGGTGGTGTCCAGCATAAAGCCAAAGAACGTGTCTCCGCCGCTGCGCAGCACACCCACGATATTGACAAAATTAAATGCCTTAAATGGTGCATAAATAGCTAATACCGTAATGACATAGCGTGCGAGCGCCGCAGTTTCCGGTGTTACATTGCGGAACAAGGTGCCGACAAATATGCCAGAGATTGACCACATACCCAGCCCTACCAGCGCGCCGATAATCCAAATCCAAAAACAAATCTGGCGTGCGTGCAATTTGGCGCGACTAAAACTTCCAGCCCCCAGTTCTCGACCAAGAATCACCAGCGTTGCGTTGGAAATACCCTGAAATGCCACCGTGAAAAGCTGTTCCAGCGTGGAGGCAATATTGACAGACGCGACAACCGCCGCACCCATGCGTCCATATATCATGTTATAGCCAGCCATGCCAACACCCCAAACGGTTTCGTTTAAAATGACAGGAACTGCCTTACGGTAAAAATGTCCTGTAAATGCGCGGTCTAACGCTCTCACATCACGCAGATGGGGACGGTATTGTTTTTCACAGACGCGGTAAACGAACAAAACAATCATAATAATTTCAATGCTGCGGGAAATCAGTGTTGCCACTGCGGCACCTGCGATTTCCAGACGCGGAAAAATACCAATGCCATAAATCAACAAATAGTTGAGCAAACTATTGCAGGAAAGCGCTACCAAACTGGCGACAAGCGGCAGTTTAGGACGGCCTGTGCAGCGTAGAAGCGTGGACAGCAGCGTTGTAATACCTGTCATCAGATAGGTGGGCGCAACAATGGGCAGATACCGGCTACCAAGATGCACCAACGTTTCATCTGATGTAAAAATATGCATCATCATTTTGGGAAAAGACAGCGTGACAGCGGCGACCAAAAGGGCGGCGCTACCAATGGTTAAAAATGACAAGGCAGTCGTTTTACGTACGCCTTCGTTGCTGCCTGCACCGACATATTGCGAAATAAACGCACCTGCCGCGCTAGACACGCCGAATCCCAGCATGGTTGTCACAAAATTGACCTGATTGGCAAGGGATACTGCTGCAATGGCATTGTCGCCCAGCCCTTCAATCAAAACAACGTCTAAAATGTTGAGCAAAGATATGATAAGATATTGTACCGCGATGGGAAGCGCTAAAAATGTAAGCTGCTTCACAAACATGGGATTTGGTCGCAAATAGTGCTTCAAGGATACCATAGTTTCAACTCCGGTAAGTATGTAGTATTCTGGATTCCGCATAACCAAAACTGCAGAACCGCATTTTTTCATTATAGTATAGCGGCAAATTGCCAAGTCTCTTCATTATAACATTTTTTTGGTAAGATTACAACACCCAAGGGTAAAAATAGAAGATGAAAAAGTTCACAGTTTTTTAAATTTTTTTGAAAATACTCTTGTATTTTTTGTCAAAAAATTATATAATACATTTATATGTGCGCGGAACGCAGGTGGGAAATAGTATAAATGGTAAAAGCAGAGGGTCTGAAAATATGGATGAATATGGCAGCAAAAAAGCGGCGTCTGCGGCGATTTCACTTGCGCTGACATTGACGCATGAGGAAGAAAAAACGCATATGGAACAGCTTTCCGGACAGGGAATTTGCGCAGTAGCGATGGACTACGGCGGAGAGTTTGAGCATTCCATCATAAAAATCGTGGAACGGGCTGTATCGGGAGCGAAACGTTGCGGTATGATTCGGCAGACTCATGCAGAGGAAGGTGCGGTTGCAGGCGCGGCGCGGGAAGCTATTTCGCAAATCACTTCCAAAGCAGTCGGTATGAACATTGGCGGTAAGGTTGCCGTGGCGCGGTATCAGGATAATATATGTGCCTGCGTATTTTGCACCATTGGACTTTTGCACCTCAACGAGGTAGCAATTGGATTGGGACACCGCGTGATATAACTTAGGA
>CATIYX010000204.1 GCA_949739095.1 uncultured Clostridia bacterium
AAAGCGGCAGCCAGCAGGGAATGACCTGATGGTGAAAATCTCCACGGCGATTAAACACGGCGCAGATGCATATTTAAAACGTCAGTATCTGGGCGTAGGTGTGTTTTTTGCCGTGGTATTTTTCGTATTGCTGATATTGGCAATACTGGACTATCTCAATCCATTTGTACCGTTTGCGTTTCTTACAGGCGGGTTTTTTTCTGGTCTTTCGGGATTTATCGGCATGAAAACAGCAACTATGGCAAATGGAAGAACAGCATATGCAGCTAGCAAAGGGTTGAACAGAGGATTGCGTGTGGCGTTTTCAGCCGGTGCCGTTATGGGTTTTGTTGTGGTAGGACTGGGACTGCTGGATTTGTCTATCTGGTATTTTTTCCTGAAACTCTACTATACTGTCATTAGTCCGGTTGCATCGCAGGAAATTATGATTGAAAATATCACATCCAATATGTTGACTTTTGGTATGGGAGCTTCCAGCATGGCATTATTTGCCAGAGTGGGCGGCGGTATTTTCACAAAAGCGGCAGATGTTGGTGCGGATTTGGTTGGGAAAGTGGAAGCAGGAATTCCGGAAGACGACCCGCGTAACCCAGCGGTAATTGCAGATAACGTTGGCGATAATGTCGGCGATGTGGCGGGTATGGGCGCAGACCTGTATGAATCTTACGTTGGTTCCATCGTTTCTACCAGTGCACTGGCAGTGGCGGCAGGATTTGGTATGTCGGGTGTTGCAGTGCCGATGTTGCTTGCGGCGCTTGGCGTTATTGCTTCTATTATAGGAACTTTTTTTGTTAAAACCAAAGAAGGCGCAAGTCAGAAACAACTGCTTTCTGCATTACGGACAGGAACTTATATTGCAGCAATCGCAATTGCAGTGGTATCTTTCTTTGTGGTAAAATATATTCTGCCGGGACATATGGGCGTGTTTGTTGCCATTATTTCAGGGCTTGTCGCCGGTATTCTCATTGGTGTTTTAACTGAATATTTTACGTCAGAATCTTATAAACCGACAAAACGTTTGGCTTCTGCTTCAGAGACGGGTCCTGCGACAATTATTATCAGTGGACTGTCTCTTGGTATGATGTCAACAGTATTTCCGGTAGTGATTGTTGGCGTTTCCGTTTTGATTAGCTATTTTGCGGCAGGCGGTGGTATGGACTTTAATCAGGGCTTATATGGCGTTGGTGTGTCGGCGGTTGGTATGCTGTCTACATTGGGTATTACACTGGCAACAGATGCTTATGGACCAATTGCAGATAATGCGGGTGGTATTGCGGAAATGTCCCATTTGGGCGCTGAAGTGAGACAACGTACAGACGCGTTAGATTCTTTGGGTAATACAACTGCGGCGACAGGAAAAGGATTTGCAATCGGTTCGGCTGCGCTAACGGCACTGGCACTCATTGCGGCATATGTGTCGGAAGTAAAACTGATTGCGCCGGATTTTGTATTTGACTTGAGTATTACTAACCCGCCGGTATTGATTGGACTGTTCGTTGGTGGGATGATGCCATTCCTGTTTGCTGCAATGACGATGGATTCCGTTGGAAAAGCAGCGCAGAGCATCGTGTTGGAAGTGCGTCGGCAGTTCCGTGAAATCACGGGATTGATGGAAAACAAAGCGGAACCGGATTATAAAACTTGCGTGGATTTGTGTACGCGTTCTGCACAGAAACTGATGCTAGCACCGGCGCTTTTGGCTGTGATTGTGCCGATTGTTGTTGGGTTGATTCTGGGTGTGAATGGTGTGGCAGGTTTGCTTGCAGGCACTACCGTTACAGGATTTGTATTGGCGGTTATGATGGCAAATGCCGGCGGTGCGTGGGATAATGCGAAAAAATATATTGAATCTGGCGCACATGGCGGAAAAGGGTCAGAGCAGCATAAAGCAGCGGTTGTGGGCGATACAGTTGGCGACCCGTTTAAAGATACCTCGGGACCATCTATTAACATTTTGATTAAATTAACCTCTATGGTTTCGATTGTATTTGCAGGAC
>CATIYX010000205.1 GCA_949739095.1 uncultured Clostridia bacterium
GCCTTGGTCGGCTCGCCGCCTGCTTTTTTGATTCCGGTGCGACACTGCGCTACCGTCTGAACGGCTATGGTATTCGTTACCAGCAAGGATTGTTCAAACAGCATTTTGAAGATGGATTTCAAAAAGAAGAGGGCGAAGGCTGGCTGCATTCTCCCGACCCCTGGTCCATCCGTCGCGAAGAAGATGCCGTTTTAGTACATTTCGGAGATGAAACGGTGCGCGCTGTACCATACGACATGCCGGTCATCGGCTATAAAAGCGACTGTATTAACTCACTGCGCCTATGGCAGAGCGAAGCAGTGCAGGACTTTGATTTTGACCTTTTCAACGCCCAAAACTATGACGAAAGTCTGCAAAGACGAAATGATGCCGCCTATATATGTTTGTCCATCTATCCGAATGATGATGGACCAGAGGGAAAGTGCCTGCGGCTGAAACAGCAATATTTTATGTGCAGCGCTACCATACAGGATATTTTGCGTCAATATAAAGCCAAACATAGTAAAGATTTCAATGAGTTCAGTAAATTCTATGCAATACAGCTTAACGACACCCATCCCACACTAGCGATTCCCGAATTTATCCGTTTGCTACAAACGCAGGAAAAACTGCCGTTTGAAACAGCACTTTCCATTGCACGCGAAACCTTTGCCTATACCAACCATACTCTGATGGAAGAAGCGCTTGAAACATGGGATTTTGCTTTGGTGAAAAGTACCATCCCTACGGTTGCACAAGTGATTGAAGAAATTCACGCATTTATGCTGAAAGAACTTTTGCCGCAAAATGCGCTTCAGATTCTGCAAAATGATAGAGTACACATGGCAAATCTGGCAGTCTATTGTTCCTTTGCCGTCAATGGCGTTGCTAAAATTCATTCTGAACTGCTCCGCGCCGAGCAAATGAAGGATTGGTATGCCATTTATCCCGACCGCTTTCAAAACAAGACCAATGGTATCACACCACGTCGTTGGATTGGTGTGGCAAACCCTGAACTTAGCAAATTGATTACTACTTTACTGGGTTCGGACAACTGGCTCAAAAATCTGGAGCGGCTCCGCGAACTGGAAAAATATGCAGATGATGAGGAGATTTTGACAGAATTCATGCAAATCAAAAGTGTTAAAAAAACGCAGCTTTCGGGAATTCTGTTAGACCGTGAAAATTGTCTGGTGGACCCCACTTCTATGTTCGACATTCAGGTAAAACGTCTCCATGAGTATAAACGCCAGCTCATGAACGCCTTTTGTATTTTGGCAATCTATTATCGTCTCAAAGCGGGAAATCTGCCAAATTTCCATCCAATGACCTGCATTTTCGGTGCGAAAGCGGCGCCGGGTTATCGTCATGCCAAAGGAATTATTAAATATATCAATGAAATTGCCACATTGATTAACAATGACCCTGATGTGAAGGGACTTTTGAAAGTTGTGTTTGTTCAGAATTATAACGTATCCTATGCGGAAAAATTAATTCCTGCTGCAGATATTTCCGAACAAATTTCAACAGCGGGCACAGAAGCCTCTGGTACCGGAAACATGAAATTTATGCTGAATGGTGCCGTGACACTTGGTACCTATGATGGCGCTAACATCGAAATTGTAGAACAGTCCGGCTGGGAAAACAACTATATCTTTGGCTACCATGTAGAAGATTTGGAAAACCTGAAGCCATCTTATGATTCTAAAAAGTGGTATGTTGAAAACAAAGAACTAAAATTTGTTGTAGATACCTTGATTGACGGCACTTTTGACGACGGCGGCACAGGTCTGTTCAAAGAACTATATGATTCCTTGCTCAAGGGCGCAAGCTGGCATATACCAGATCACTATTTTATTTTTGCCGATTTCAGCAAATATCTTGATACCCGTCTGGCAGCCAATGTCGATTATGGACAGCCATTGCTGTTTGCACGAAAATGCTGGCTCAATATGGCAAATAGTGGCTATTTTTCCAGTGACCGCACCATTAAAGAATATGCGACACAAATTTGGAATTTATAGAATTCAGACTTTTCAGACGCTCTAAGCCAATAGAGCGTCTGTTTTCATATTTTCAGGAAAAATATGTATCGTCGGACTTGATTTTTATGCCGCTTTCCGCTATACTTAAATTAAGCAAACTACTATGGCACAGAAAAGAGGTGACACGACATGAAAAAGTTACTCAAATTTTTTAGCGGGCTCTGTTGTATATTCGCTTTGCTATGCAGTGTGATTTATTTTTTAAGCACATTAATGCCTGATTCAGAATAATTTTCTTTCTACTCACGGGGCATCGTTTTTATAGAAAATAACAACAAATGAGAAAGGGTGTCATCAGAATGCAAAAACAAACTAAAATTGTGGTATCAATCATTGTAGCTATCTGCATTATCGCACTTGCAGCTATCTGCGTGATTACATTTACAATCCTAAATACAAATAAAGGAGGCAACAACCATATGGTATTAATTGAAATGGAAGACGGCGCAACAATGAAGGTAGAACTCTATCCAGAATATGCGCCCAAAACAGTAGAAAACTTTGAGAAACTGGTTAAAGAAGGATTTTATGACGGACTTACGTTCCACCGCGTCATTTCCGGCTTCATGATTCAGGGAGGCGACCCGCAAGGGACCGGTATGGGCGGCAGCGACGAAACCATTCCTGGCGAATTTTCTTCTAACGGTTTTAAACAAAATACGCTTAAACATACTCGCGGCGTTATCTCCATGGCACGCAGCACTATGCCGAATTCCGCGTCCAGTCAATTCTTTATTATGCATCAAGATACTCCATCTCTAGATGGAAGCTATGCTGCATTTGGAAAAGTGATTGAAGGTATTGAAGAAGTGGACAAAATCGCCGCTGTTCAGACTGACAGCTCAGATAAACCGCTGACGCCGGTGGTTATCAAACGTATCACAATGGTCGATTAAATCCCATGCCCGGGACATGAAACCATGTTTCGGGCTGTTTTTCTGTTTTGTAAACAATTTAATATACTACTGTTTTGATTTTGCTGGTTTGTTTAAAGTTTATTCATATCTTATCCACATATTAATGGTATACTATATTTTAGTAAGTGTGTCAATTACACAGATATCAATGAATTATCTTTTTTACAAATAAAGGAGTTGCTATCCATGAGAGAGCAGACTATTCTGATAGCAGATGACCAAATGTTTATCCGTCGCATTATTTCCGATTATTTGGAAAATGCAAACTATCATGTAATGGAAGCTAAAAACGGTCGGGAGGCATTAGAGTTCTTTTGCGCTAACCAACAGACCATTGATTTAGTTATATTAGATATCATGATGCCAGAAATGGACGGGCTGGAGGTATGCGAACGTATTCGCGACATTTCCTCTGTCCCTGTCATTATGCTTACGGCAAGCGATGATGATAACAACGAAATCAAGGGATTGCGGCTCGGCGTGGATGAATATATGAAAAAACCTTTTGATAATAAGGAATTGGTGCAGCTTGTCAACCGTCTCCTTGGAAATTCCAACATGCAGAATCAAAACGTAATAAACCTATAAAAAAGCAGTTTTATAATTAGGTCCGCTGTTTTTTTACTTATGGAAAATATTGAGGCTGACGAGTGGCAACCCCCGTGCGCTGTGCAGAAAAATCTGCCGCTAAAATTGTACGGAGTTTGTCATTTCCATGCTTATACATATTTTATATACGCTTTATCTGCCCACGATAATGCGTTACATTTTCATTATTATTTGTGGGCAGAAAGGCTATGGATAGTTTATGGCTTGTATTATAGAAGACGTTGCGTTTCGTTCTGCTTGTGGACGTGGTAAGATTTATGCCAAAAAATGGTATCAGAAAACTTCTTATAAAGAAACCGAATATAAGGGTATCGTTCAGATATCCCATGATTTGAATGAACATATTGGTTATTACGATGCATTTGCGCGGCAGCTTGCCGAAGCAGGCTATATTGTTTGTGCAAGCGACCATTTGGGGCATGGTCAGTCCGCCATCACACCGCTGTTAACAGGATATTTTGGCGAACAATATGGTTATTTATATCTGGTGGAGGATATGTATGCACTCATGGAACTCATGCGCAAAAAGTATCCTGACCTCCCCTATTTTTTCTTTGGACAAGGTATCGGTGCATATCCTGTTCAACTCTTATTGCAAGAGCACGGTGAATCGGTTCAGGGCATTATATTATCCGGCTGTACTGATAAGCTGCCCGGTTCCTTTTGGAAACGCCCGCTTACGAACATGGTATATCAGATAAAGGGTTCCACTTCCAAATATAAATTCTTAAATCGTTTTTTCTATCGTCCGCTTTGTGGAAACGTAAAAAAGACAAAAGCGCCATGGACTTGGCTCTCCCACAATGAATCATTCGTAGCAGCTTTCACGGCAGATTCCGCTTGCAATTTTGAACTGACTAACGTTGGGTTGCGTGATATTTATATTTTGGAACAAAAAACTTCTGCCAACGGTTGGTATACGCATTTTCCTCAGCAAACAGCCGCCCTCCTGATTTCAGGAAATGAAGACCGGCTAACACACGGTGGCGCAAATACCCAGCGTATGGCACAGCGGCTTCAAAAGAGCGGAAATGCACATATTGATTTCAAATTATATTCCGATGCACGTCATGCACTATTACAAGACACTTGCCAAAACGCAGTTATCGCAGATACCATTTCTTGGCTGGAGACACAATCTCATTAAACAAAAAAACCGCTTTTCTATGGATAGTACCATAGTGAAAGCGGTTTTATTTTCGCCTTGCGGCATTATTCTTCCATTTGTTTTCCCAGAACGCCCGCGGCAGATTGTGCTAACTTTGTTTCTACTTCGCCCATGTTGCCATGTTCTTCGCCTTTTACCATAATCACGCTGCCGATTGCCGAACCTTCTGAAATAATCGGTGCTACTACACCAGCAACATATTTATCTGCGCCTTCCATCACCGGCATTGTTTTTGTATCACCCATTTTCATGATGAATGTGGATTTCTCATCCATGATTTTCTCCAGTTCACTGCTGATTCGTTTTTCCATAAACTCTTTTTTGGGTGCGCCATAAATCGCTACAATAGAGTCTTTATCGGTGATACAAACCGGATGTCCACTGGTTTTGGACAATGTTTCGGCATAGTGACTTGCAAATTCGCCCAGTTCCCCAATCGGAGAATATTTTTTAAAAATTACTTCTCCTTCACGGTTTGTAAAAATTTCTAACGGGTCCCCTTCGCGGATACGCATTGTTCTTCTGATTTCTTTCGGTATCACAACACGTCCTAGGTCATCAATTCTTCTAACAATTCCTGTTGCTTTCAAAGCATGTTCCTCCCTTTATTGGTATCTATTAAACTCGAAAGTTTCAATTTTATTTACTACTATA
>CATIYX010000206.1 GCA_949739095.1 uncultured Clostridia bacterium
AAACTATGATTTGGCAAAGGAAGAATGGCTGCAATATTTCAGGGAAAAAAGAGAGCGGATTCCCTCCACAAAACCGGAGTTTACACGTGCAGATATGCTGTCCAGTCAACTGTTGGAATATGACCTCAACTGGAACACAAACTCTAATATTACGCCGCTGGATATTATCACAGTTCCGGCAGAAGCGGGTGAAGTGCTTCTCAATATGGAGCCTACGTTGAAAACGCTGCGTGAGAAAAATGAGTTATTGACAGTGTATCTCATTGGATTGAAGAAGGATGGCTCTGTTGCAGAATTTGACAGCCGAAATAAAACTGATGGTCATCCGCCTACGCTGGAGGTTACGATTGACGGTGTGACAACGCCGATTGTGGCAAGAGACGACACTTATGTATCGCCCTGCGAAAACCATAATAAAATTTATGGACTGGAAGACACGTTTTTGGTGGAAGAAAGTGTCAGTTCCATTGGAAAAGGAAAGGATGTAAAGGGAAAAAGTGTTAATGTGCCGGCAGATAAAAATACCAAACGGGGACTCATTCAATTTGACCTTTCCGGATTTCCGGCGGATGCGGAAATTTCTAATGCCGTGATTAAGTTATATGGCAAAAACATTGGTCAGGAAGGAAATATTGGTGATATGCAGGTGGCGGCGTTTTCCATTGCCAATTATGGGTGGCCGGAAGCGCAGCAGACCTTTTACGGGCCGAACGGAACAGGACTGGACCATTTGATTTTCTCATGGTATGGTGACGGTGCGATAGGGTATTTGCCGACCAGAACGATTTATCCGATTAAAGACCCATATGTATCAAGCAAGGCAATTTGCGGACACCGCTTTCCAGAGGAAATTGCACGGTTTGCGCGTTGGTGGACCAGTCCCATCAATGGATATCTCAGCGCGGCAGAAGATAATGAGCATTATGCGTTTATTGCAATTAAACAACTCGCCCATCTATTGGATGAACGAGGAGATGAACCGGGATTTGATTTACAGCAGTGGCTGGATGTGGCGTGTCGTTCTGAATCAATGAGCAAGGGTCTCTTTAATTTATGTACCAGTGAGCATATGAGTCCGGAAATTTGGACTGCAATTACGAAATATATGTGGCAAATGGGAAAACGTCTGACGGCTGCGACCCCGACCGGTACCAACGGTACAACCTACATCATTAGCGGCTTTAATCATTTGAATGTCTATTTTTATGAATTCCGTCAGCATTATGACTGGGCGGGAACCATTCGTCACTACTCAGACGTTAATGTCACCGCGTCCGTAAAAGCAGATGGTGCTGGGGTGGAAGGCGGACTTGGGTATGTGGCAAATGTATATAAAGGGCAGGCAGGTTGGGTGCAAATCAATGAAAGTATGGGTGTTATGGAAGAGGCAAGCATGCCAATTTCACCTGAACTGAAGAGCACTATTGCGCGTGGATTACGATACGTTATGCATATGACCGGACCAGGATATGTTGACAATCAAATGGGAGATGGCGGAAATCATCGAACAGATTATAAATCCCAGTTTAAACTGGGAGGAGAACAATTGGCTGATGATACCTCTCTGATTGATGATTATTTATTATATGCCGGAACAGATGGGGCGCAGGGAAAACAAGACCCGGTGACTTCAGTGATGTATCCGCTTGATAAACGTATGGTCATGCGTACAGGATGGGCGAAGAATGACCTGTATCTGATGAATTCGGTGAATGATGACACAACGCATTGTCATCGAGATGACGGTAATATTATCATGTTTGCTTACGGAAACTATTTGCTAGTAGATCCACTTTACTATACCTATACTTCAGGAGATCCGTTCGGAACGAAACTTAAAAGTAGCTTGATGCATAATACTGTTAATGTAAACGGAAAAGACCAAGATGCCGGAGTGAATGGCTCTGTTCATTTGTGGGGGTCAAACAGTGTGTTTGATATTTCCAATATGGGAACACAGAATATTAAAGATGTAAAACAGTTTAACCGTTCTGTTGTTTTTGTCAAACCTGGATACTATATTGTATCAGATTATTTGATACCAAAGAATAACAATTTGAATACTTATAGTCAGGATTGGCATTTGCTGCCTACAGCAAATATTACGGTAGATGAAGAAACAGGGCAACTACATACCAATTTTGAAGCAGAAGCAAATTTGATTATTGCGCAGGATTCTATGGAAAACATAGATGTTACGATCAATACGGATGGATTATATTCTGAAGGAAACAGCCATCTTGTGCAAAACGTGAAATATGCTGAATATAAACAAGAAACCAAAGGTCCCGCTGTATTTAATACGGTGCTATATCCTGTTCGTGCCGGCAGAAAAGCAGAGATGGAAACTGTGCCGCTGCTTGTGGAAGATGTGAAGGACAACGGGGCTTCGGCTATGGAAATCCATATTGATAATGTAGACCAAAATATGCAGATGCAAGCTCAGTACTATATGGTTCATGATTTTGAACAGCAAAAAATGCGTAATTATGGAGATTACCGAACAGATGCGCTATTTAATTATGTGGAGCAAAATGGAGAGGGAAAAAATACCAAAATTCTCATGCAGGGCGGGACACAAATCCGGCAACGTAAATCCGGCAGCTATTCTGTTTTGCTGAAAGCAAAAGAAAAAGTGGAGGATATAGGTATTGAATTTAGTACCACCACAATGAACATATCTACCTCACAAGAAGATTTTAACATTGAGGATATCACTGTTTTTGTGGATAGAAAAATTGATACTGTAACACTAAATGGCGAACCGATAGACTTTAAAGTAGCGGGAGCATATTTGTATTTTGGTGATAAGCCAATCGAAGATGGTGGAAATACGCCAGCAGTTACACCGACGCCTACAGCTACACCCATACCAACATCAATCATTCCAAACCATGGAGGCGGTGGTGGGAGCAGCAGAACTTCTGTTGTGCTAAATACACCGACACCTACACTGAAAGTGCCGACATCAACACCTGGCATAACAGCACAAACGCCGCAGGAAAGCAAATATTTCAGTGATGTTACCAGTCAGACACCATGGGCGGCAGAAGCGGTAGATTATCTTTGTGAAAAAGGAATCGTCAGCGGTATTGCACAGGGCATATTTGCTCCGGAACAGCCTGTGAAACGTGAGGAAATCATAAAGATGATTGCATTGTCGAAAAATCTTAAACTAAATGCGGCAGCAGCCCTTCCATTTACGGATATACCAGAGAATCATTGGGCAAGACCTTACATCGCCGCAGCATATGAAGCAGGTGTTGTACAAGGAATTTCAGAGACGGAATTTGGGCTGGAACAAAATGTGTCACGTCAGGATTTGGCGGTGTTGTGTGACCGCGCACTGTCTATAGAGTCAGAATTGACAGGAACGGATACAGCATTTGTGGATGAAAATCAAATTGCACCATATGCGCTGGAGAGTGTAAAACAGTTGCGTAAAACAGGAATTATCAATAGCGGCGGAACCTTCCGACCGATGGATTATGCTACACGGGCAGAGTGTGCTAAAATTCTATATGGATTGATACGCTAACAAAAATGGAACCCCTTCACCCTTGGATGAAGGGGATTCCGCTATATTTTGACAGCTTTGATTGTGAAGTGGCGGAGCGGATAATATAGAAGACATAAAAGAAATGAAAGGATGCGTGAAAATAATGAAAAATTCAAAGAGAGTTGCACTGGAGTCGGTGGCAACGCCGGAACGTTTCCAGTTCGATGAAACGTTTGTTTCCAAAGCGGTAAAAGATGCTACAGATATTGTTTTGGCAAATTTAAGTGAATATGTACATATGTATCCCACGGCGGCGAGTGAAAATTTACAGTATGGAAAACAAAAGAATGCGGAAGATTGGGTAGAAGGTTTTTGGACAGGTATATTGTGGCTTAGTTATGAATTAACTGGAAATGAATTGTTTCGGGCAGTAGCAGAGGCGCAATTTGATGATTTTCAGGATCGGCTAAATCGTTTTGGTGGGTTGTCTCATCATGATATTGGTTTTTTATATGTTCCTTCCGCAGTAGCGCAATATAAAATCACAGGAGCACATAAAGCGCGGGAATTGGGTGTGCGCGCGGCGGAGCAATTGGCGAAACGTTTCAGTGAAACAGCAGGCATTATTCAGGTGCGAGATACGGATCGTCAAGGGGCATTTATCGTGGATTGCAGCATGAATTTGCCGCTGCTGTTTTGGGCGGCACAAACAACGGGAGATCACAGTTATTATATCAAAGCGTTGCGGCACATAACGCAAGTGTGTAACTACATTATTCGTGATGACGCATCCACATTCCAGAGTTTCCAAATTGATGAAGTCATCGGACAACCGGGTAAAGGAGGACAAGGACAGGGATATGATGATAAATCCTGTTGGGCGCGCGGACAATCATGGGTAATTTATGGTCTTGCATTGGCATATCGTTATACACGCGAACCAGAATTTTTGGAGATGGGAAAACGTGTGGCAAATTACTGTCTGAATCGTTTGCCAAGTGACCACGTATGTTGTTGGGATTTGATTTTTACGGGGGATGGGGACCCGCGTGATTCCTCGGCAGCTCCTATTATTGCGTGTGGGCTACTGGAGCTAGCAGAGCATCTGTCGGAGCAGGATGAGCATAAGCAATTATATTATACAGCAGCAGGAGATATATTGATGCATTTGGCAAATGACTATCAGACACCAGTAGAATCTAATGGTTTACTTGCGCATGGTGTGTATGTGAAAAAAACACGTCCAGGAAAAGAAGGAATTGGCTGCGGTGATGACGAATGTTGCATTTGGGGAGATTATTTTTATATGGAAGGTCTCGTACGTTTAAGTAAGAAGTGGAATCCATATTGGTAAATAGAGAGGAGAAAATATGAAACAAGAACTGACAAGAGAGTATTGGGTAGAGACTATGCTGCGCATTGCAAATCCGGTGATGGATGCGCTAGCGATACGGAAACTGCGGCAATGTATGCCGGTGGAACAACGGGATTTTGACCGTACGCCCTACGCACATTTGGAAGCATTTGGAAGAACTCTTTGTGGTATTGCGCCATGGTTGGAAGCGGAAGGACTGGAGAAATCAGAAGCCGTGCTGCAAACGGAAATGAGAAAAAAGGTTTTAATGTGTTTGGATGCCGCCACGGATCCTGCTTCGCCGGACCGGATGAATTTTGGCGTACAGGAACAGGCACAGCCCTTGGTAGATGCGGCGTTTTTAGCACATGGATTGGTGCGTGCACCTCAGGCGCTTGTTTTGCCGCTAGAAGATAGAGTAAAACGGAATCTTATTGTGGCATTAAAAGAAAGCAGGGCGATTATTCCGGGTGAGAGCAATTGGCTGTTGTTTAGCGCCATGGTGGAAACTGCTCTATGTTTGCTGGGGGAACAGGACTTTGATATGCTAAGAATTCAATATGCGTTGCGGCAATTTATGCAATGGTATAAAGGCGATGGACTGTATGGAGATGGAGCGCCTTTCCATATGGATTATTATAACAGTTTTGTCATTCAGCCGATGCTGGTGGATATTGTCCGTTTTTTTATGAATCGGCAAACAGAAAGAAAATTCGGCGGCGCAAATCAGGATTTTACAAAATATAGTGAATCAATCCTGACAAGAGCGCAGCGTTATGCTGCGTTGCAGGAGCGCATGATTTCGCCGGAGGGAACATATCCCATCATAGGACGGTCTATTACCTATCGGTTCGGAGCATTTCAAATGCTGGCGCAGGCTGCACAGGAGCATTTGCTTGACGATTCAATCAATCCAGCGCAGGTGCGCTGTGCACTGACAGCCGTTATCAAGCGAATTATGGATATGCCGGGGGTGTTCGATGAAAACGGTTGGCTACGCCCCGGTGTATATGGATACCAACCGGGACTGGGAGAACAATATATCTGTACAGGAAGCTTATATTTATGCTGTGCAGTGTTTTTGCCGTTGGGATTGCCGCCGCAAGACCCGTTTTGGCGCGGTGAAAATGAAAAATGGACAGCGCAAAAAGTGGCAGATGGAGAAGATTTTGTTCATGATCACAGCATTCCTGGTTAATTGTACTTTTGAAATGTTTCATAGAGAATAGTGAATCAATTTACCTATGTTTTATACAAAAGAATGGAGAGAAATGAATGAAGGGGAAATGCTGGATAGCTATAAGCAAAGACCACTATATTTCAAAACGGAAGCACAAAAGTGGAGATGAATCATGGCGCAATGCCCCAAAATGCAAACTATTCCTACTTGATTGTAATGAATGCAGAAGCGGAAGAAACACGGCACATAATATTAGATGTTATTTAGTTCTGATTTGTATGAGCTTGATACAAATCAGGATAATGCATTTTACATTGTAAAAACGGAAAGGTTGAAAAAGATACTGCTTTTAGAAGCAGATTGACACTAAAACAGTTTCGTGTTATAGTAATAAAAAGTCCTTTTGTTGACTGAGGAATAGTATCATGCAGAGAATCGGATGCTTTATGAAGAAACGGGGATGCGTATGAAATTGAAAAAAATTTATCACTCGTGGTTGATATCCTATCTTATTATTATCTGTGTTGCTTTTTTTTGCAGTACTGGTATCTATTTGATGATTGGAACAGTGGTAAAACAGGAAGTAAACCGTTCCAATACGGTTATTTTGGAAAACGTACGCTTATCGACCGACACATATATCAACGATATGCAGAAAATGGTGATGGATATTAGAAATAATTCATTGCTTAATACTCTATATAACAGTGAATTAGATGAAACGGAGTTTTCATATCTATCTACTCAAATTCAAAAAGAATTATCACGTTATCAGGCGATGAACACAAACATTGACACGATTTACTTATATTTGAAAGAGCGCGATTATGTCATAGCAACCAACCGCTCAGTTGATGCGGATACTATGTATGATGTTGCATATAAAGATACAGGAATCGAAAAAGAAGAATGGAAAAGTATTTTGTTTGACAATCAAAAAGGCGGATTTCGTCAACTTCCTGTTTTTACAGATGGAGAGATAAAGCAGCAGCTAGCGTTGCTGAATCCATTTCCAACGATGAGCAAAGAACCAAAAGCTGTTTTGGTGGTGGCGGTGTCAGATGAAATCGGAAGCCGTGCACTTAGAAACGGCGGATTTGTGGATGATGGTATTCTGTTCCTTATGGATAGTAAGAATCAAGTAGTGATGTCTAGCTGTGCGCAAGAACTTCCAGTTACATATGAAATGCTGGAACGGGAAAAGCAGCAAAAACTTAACTTTGATGGTCAATCCTATGTCATTACGTCCACGAAATCCAGTGCAATGAATATGCGTTACGTTTTGGGTATTCCGAATAATACATATTATAAAACGGCAATTGTAATTAGGAATATTGCGTTTATTGGTGTGTTTGCATTTTTGGCATTGGCGTTATATGCCGCATTTTATCTGTTAAAAAAGAACTACAGACCATTGCGCGAATTGATGGGATACGTGCATGAAACATATGGTAAAATGGAGGAAGAAGAAAATGAGTATTATGTGTTTCAAACAGCAATTACGAAGGCAGTGAAAGAAAAAGCACTAATGCAAAACAAGCTGAAACAACAAAGCAATACCGTAAAAGAACATATGCTAGGAAATTTGTTGAAGGGAAAAAATGAAAACAATCTGCAAATAGAGGATATTCTATTTTCAAATGGTGTGGATTTTAAAGGGGAACAGAACAGAGTACTTGTGTTTTATATGGAATATTTTGATGCATTATTTGAAGGCTCCTCAAAAGAAATTGAAGAGCAGACGGCTTTAGCATTTTTGGTGGTACGGAATATTACAAAAGAATTATTAGACCGTGATTTTACCACCGCTTTCATCGAAGTAGATGACATGATGGTGTGTTTGCTAAATGCACAAGAACAAGATGAAAAGCGGGTGTTGGTAAAAATAAAGGAAACGGTAAATGAAGCAAGAGAGATTATTAAAAGCAATTTTTATATTGATTTTACCGTATCAGTCAGTAGCGCACATGAAGCAACGAAAGAGGCTACTGCCTATCAGGAAGCAATGGAAGCAATGGATTACAAAATGATTATAGGCAGCGGTGGTACGATTTGTTATGAAGAGTTGGAGATTACGCAGGAAAACTATTATTATCCAATGGAAGCGGAACGCATTATTGTAAATGCTTTAAAAGCCGGAGATGAAGAAAAGGCAAATGAAATTTTGGAAGAGTTATATTCTAGAAATTTTCAACAAGAATCTTTGTCGCTTGCTATGGCGAAATGTTTTATTTCTAATTTGGTTAGCACAATTTTAAAAGTGTTGGAAGATATACGCATACAACAAGGGATGAATATCGAAATTGACATGAAGGAGATTAACAGGATTCTTGCAGGAGCTGACGTTACAATATCAAAACAGAAAGTGGTGGAGATTTTTCATACTATTTGCAGTCAAACACAGCAGCGGACAGACTCATCCGCACGGCGTATTGTCAGACAAGTAAAGGAGTATATTGCAGAAAACTATATGGACTTTAACCTGAGTTTATATTCTATTGCAGATGAATGTAATATAACTTATACACATCTATCTCGAGTGTTTAAATTGGAGACGGGCATGGGATTGCTGCAATATATCAACGAATTTCGTATGGAAATAGCAAAAAAGCATTTGCTGGAAACTGACCGAAGTATTGCGCAAATTGCAGAATCGGTGGGATATGGAAACAGCAATTCATTAATTCGGGCATTTAAAAAATATAATGGTATTACACCTGGAAAATTTAGGGAGTTAAATAAGCTAAACATGGAATAGAAATTATGGGTATTTTAGATTTGGGGTTGTCGAAAGCGGGTTTCATGAATTACCTGTATGAAGAAATCTTATCATTTTTGTCTAATGAAAGAACAATTAAAATACTAAAAGTTTTGGGCAAATGGTAATAAGGAAATACGAAAGTATTACTATTTACAGCAATAGGTGCAAAACGAAAGAGATATAGATTTATTATTTAGTCTATATCTCTTTTGCTATAATTGAGCATTATGACCTAAAGAACTGTGCAAGTTTTCAAATTGAAGCTTTATATAAACGTTGGTAGTCTTGGTAAGTGAGGGGCGTAATATGATAAGCAGACTGTTATTCATTTATAAGGTATAAATAGATTTTATGTATAGCGTTGAATGGGTTTTCTAAGTTCTGGGAAATTTTTGAATCCTGTCAAATCTACATCTGGTTAGTGACTTTAATTCTTTATTATGGTATAATAACCATATTGATGTTAAAAATATCGGTCTAATATTGTAAGAAAATCTTCATAATTTTATGTGCGATATGTTTCGATTTTAGTAGTATACTGATGATGCAGTCAAAAAGAAGGGGTAAGAATATGGAAAAAGCAAACATTCTAGTGGTGGACGACGACAGAGAAATAGTGGAAAGCATTGCAATTTATCTGCAAAATGAAGGATATACGGTATGTAAAGCATATGATGGGCTTGCGGCACTAGACATTCTCATGCAGCAGCAAATCCATCTGATTATTCTTGATATCATGATGCCAAAGCTCGATGGTATTAAAGCGACTTTGAAAATCAGGGAAGAATATAACATTCCCATCATTTTGCTTTCTGCGAAATCTGAAGATACAGATAAAATCATCGGGTTAAATATTGGTGCAGATGATTATATGACAAAACCTTTTAATCCCCTGGAATTGATTGCAAGAGTACGGTCTCAGCTTAGACGGTATACCCAGCTCGGAAATATAGTGGCATCGGACAGCAAAATTGTCATTGGCGGTTTGTGTCTGGATACGGATGAAAAATCTGTGACTGTGGACGGCGAACCGGTTCGCTTAACGCCAATGGAATATAAAATTTTAACGTTGCTCATGCGCAATCCCGGCAGAGTATTTTCGGCAGACGAGATATACAGCAAGGTGTGGAACGAAGATGTTTGCGTGGCAGACAACACCATTGCAGTACATATCCGGCGTATTCGTGAAAAAGTTGAAATTGACCCGAAAAAACCAAAATATGTAAAGGTGGTGTGGGGAATTGGCTATAAAATGGAAAAGCTTCCCTAAATGGTTTTATCATAGTGCGCTGAAAAGTGTGGCTTGTGTATTGGTGGTAGCATGTACCGGCACAGCGTTCATTATAGGCAGTTACATGGACACGCACATTTCTTATGCAAATGTGATGGAAGAATCTTATATGACATCAAATTACAGGGCAACGGAAATGAGCTCCATAGCGCATAGAGTTATACGCCTGTTAAAGACTTATAAAAATGAGGATTATGTGCGTAGCGGCGGAACAATTGATGCGGAGTCTGTGAAAGAAAGCATTGTGGAAAAATATTATAACAACTATTATAATGACTATATGGAATCAGTATCTCCAAGGACAGATGAGGAGTATGTGGAAGTGCCGCAAAATACCAAAGCGGTCAGACAAATGCTGAAAGAAAAAATAGTAGCAGAACACGCGCTGGACATAGAGGCAAAGAAGCAGGAAAAAATTGTGGAGGAATTACAAGAATATTTTTCCTTGGTAGAAAGTCTCAACCAATCGGAGGGGATTTATTATTATGCTACTGATGGACAAATGACGGTAAGCAATGTGTCAGACGCGAATAAGGCATTTTTCAGCGGACAGCCTGCATATCTGTTGTTTGACCATGGAAAATATGAATGGGACGATCAATTAATAGACCATTCTGAATTCGGTAATGTAACAGTACAGGATGAGGTCTATGTGGCATTATCGACAGAGCAAGTGCAGCAACGGGAAAAGATATTCATGCAGGACAGACAATATATGGACAGAGTAATGCTATATATTATCTTGATGATTGTGTTAGATGTATTTGCGATGCTATATTTGTTTTTTGCAGTAGGACGTAAGGCAGATGAGGAAGCAATTCAACTCTGTCCTGTAGATAGAATTTATACGGATTTTAATGTCATAATAGGTGGAATCATCGCGGGACTGATAATTGGTGCATGTTTGGGATTGTATGATTATTTAGACACATATCATCAATATGCCGGGCAGGTAGAGCAGTTTATGACTGCAGAGGACATCATGCATAAGCCTGTTATTTTTGTCAGCTTGAGCGCTGCAATATTTGCTGGAATCACGGCAGTATTAACACTATTTCTATCGCTGGTACGGCAATTTAAAGCGCGGCAGTTGTTATCTCATTCTCTCGCTGGGGCAATTGTACGTAAGATTTGGCATGGAATTCGTTGGTTACTGGATAGAGGACCTGTTTTGCTAATCTCTTCCAGAGAACTTTCTTTGGTGCGTAGCGGTGTGCAGAAAGTGAAAGATGGAAATTTAGAACATAGAATCAATCTGTCGCAGGGGAAAATGTTATATGGACTGGCACAGGATATTAACACCATGTCAGATGGACTGCAAAAAGCAGTGGAAAAAGAACTTCAGGCAGAACGGCTTAAAACGGAATTGATTACAAACGTTTCACATGATTTGAAAACGCCACTTACGTCTATTATCAATTATAGTGATTTGTTGACACGTGAAGAGTTAACGCCTGACTATGCCAATGATTACGCAAAAGTCCTCAAGGACAAAAGCGAAAAATTGAAGCAATTAACTAGTGATTTGTTTGAGATTTCTAAAGTGCAAAGTGGCAATATTGAGGTACAGAAGGAAGCGCTACAGGTGAAAGAACTGATTATGCAGGCAATTGCTGAATATGAAGAAAAATTTAAAGAAGCAGAACTCAGTATACGTGTATCAGCAGTGCCAGATGATTTATATATCTTTTCGGATGGTAAAAAAATGGCGCGTGTACTGGAAAATTTGGTTGTTAACATTCTAAAATATGCCCAGCCGCAAACCAGAGTGTATGTAGATGTTTTAGAGCACGACGGGAAATGTGAAATTGTCTTTAAAAACATTGCCAATTATGAAATGAATTTTAGTGCAGATGAAATTGTACAGCGGTTTGCAAGAGGTGACGCGTCCAGAACCACGGACGGCAACGGACTGGGACTGGCGATTGCTCAGAGTTATGTGGAGGCGTGCGGCGGCACGTTTGGTGTAGCAGTGGATGGCGACCTGTTCAAAGCAACGGTAGCATTTGATATTTTAGAGCAGGAAAATTAACTTTAAACTGTTATAAACGGAAAACAGCCCGGAAAACATATTTCGGGTTGTTTTTGTATGTAGAAAATCCGTGGATTAGCTGTGTATTCAATAAAAGCTGATGGCTATGAGCGCTGAAAAAAGCGGCTTTATTTCTTGACTTTTGTTTTATGTTATTATATTATAAATGCAGAATTTATTCACAAGAAATATTGGAAATATGATGAAATAATTGACAAAACACGAAACATGAGAAGGAGAATGAACATGAGCATAGAATTTCAGAATAACAAATTTCATCTTTTCAACGATACAATGAGTTATATCGTTGAGGTATCCAGACAGGGCGATTTACTCCATTTGTATTTTGGGGCGAGAGTTGATGCAGATGATGTGCAGCCCTCTGTAAAAATGCGTGGTTTTGATTGTTGTGCTAACGATAGCGACGCAGAATATTCACTATCTGCACTGCCGCAGGAATATCCGTCAGCGGGTGCGTCCGATTTCCGTTCGCCTGCATATGAGATTGAAACAGATAACGGGCTGCATACGCCCGAATTGAAATATAAAAGTCATGAAATGATAAATGGAAAGCCACCGATAAGTGGGTTGCCCGCTGTTTATGTTGAAAATGATAGTGAGGCGCAGACGCTGGTTATAACAGCGGCGGATGAAGTGCATGGTATAGAAGTGAAGCTGTACTATACGGTATTTGAAAATTTCAATGCAATTTGCCGCCACAGTGAGATAACAAATATTTCCAATCCATACATATATCTCAACAACGCACAGAGCGTCAGCCTTGATTTCCCGGCGGGTGCATATGAGTATATTCACCTTGAGGGCGCATGGGCGAGAGAAAAGCATATTGATAGGAACACCGTCCATAAGGGAACGCAGGGATTTGAGTCAAGACGAGGTGCGTCAGGACATGTTGAAAATCCGTTTTTAATGTTCTTTGACAAGGGCGCGAATGAAGAGTACGGAAATGTATATGGAATATCGCTTATTTACAGTGGAAATCACCGCTTTTCAATGGAACAGGAGATGTATGAAACCGTAAGGGTGCAGGCGGGAATCAATCCGTTTCAATTCCGTTTTAAGCTGAACAAGGGAGAAAGATTCGTAACGCCGGAGGCAGTTATGGTATATTCAAGAGACGGTTTTGCAAAGATGTCCAATACGTTTCACAAGCTGTACAGAACGCGTCTTTGCCGTGGCAAATGGCGGGACAAGGAGCGCCCCATTTTAATAAACAACTGGGAGGGGACATATTTTGATTTCACAAAGGAAAAACTGCTTGCGATAGCAGATGTAGCGAGTGAAATCGGGATTGAGTTGTTTGTGCTTGACGACGGCTGGTTCGGCAAGCGTGACAATGACAATTGTTCACTTGGAGACTGGTATGAAAATAAAGAAAAACTCGGCGGAACGCTGTCGGAACTTGCGAAAGAAATGAATAAAAGAGGATTAAAATTCGGATTGTGGTTTGAACCTGAGATGATTTCTCCCGACAGCGATTTGTATAGAGAACATCCAGACTGGGCAATCAATGTGCCGAATGTGAAACCGCATCTCGGCAGACATCAGCTTGTCTTGGATTATACAAGGGCGGAGGTGTGCGATTATATCGTAGAACGTATTACTGAGATCCTTGGAAATGCAAATATTGAATATGTCAAATGGGATATGAACAGGAATATGAGCGATGTGTATTCCTTGCATTTAGACGCAGACTGTCAGGGCGAGTTTTATCACAGATATATACTCGGACTCTACGATGTGCTGGACAGGATAATCACAGCATTTCCGGATATCCTGTTTGAAGGCTGCTCGGGCGGCGGGGGAAGAAACGACCCAGGTATGCTCTACTATATGCCGCAGAATTGGGCAAGTGATGATACGGATGCGACAGAACGCTTGTATATTCAATATGGTGGAAGTATGGTATATCCCGCGTCAACTGTTGGTGCGCATATATCAGCGGTCCCCAATCATCAGACGGGCAGAATAAGCTCTCTTTCCATGCGTGGAACCGTTGCAATGAACGGTGCGTTCGGCTATGAACTTGACTTGACAAGTCTTGGTAAGAGTGAACTTGATGAGATGAAAAAGCAGATTGCATTTTATAAGAACAACCGCCATCTTGTGATGAACGGCGCGTTTTACAGACTGTTCAATCCATTCACTTCAAGACACTCAGCGTGGATGTATGTTTCGGAGGATAAGAGCAAAGCTTTGGTGTATTATGTCGTAAAGACGGCAAGACCATCAAACGAAGATGTGTACTTAAAACTAAAGGGACTTGACGAAAATGCGAAATATACGATAAGTGGCAAAACTCAAAGCGGTAGAACGCTGATGAATTACGGAATTGTTATTAACAGCGGCGAACATGATGGAAATAATATGATTTTTGAAGTAAAGCGAGTATAAAGTAAAGCGAAGTCCTTACGGGATATGCATTGAGAAGTTTCGGATTTAGTGGGGTATTTTTAATGAAATTTCAGTTTGTGAAATGATTGACAATTTCATTAGAAATTGTTATAATAAAAATGGACTACAAAAAGGGGTGTCCCCAAAAGAAAGGATGAATGACATGAAAAAATTTTTAAGTGTGCTGCTTGCAGGATTGGTGCTGTGCATGAGTCTTTCTGCTTTTGCGCTCACACCAGAGGATTTTGAAGCAGCGGCAAATGCACAGGTTACCAGCGGTAACGTGAAAATGACTGTAAAAGCAGAAGTAACAGAATTAGACAAAGACGTATTAAAAAATCTCACAGGGATGGATTTTACAGCGCTGCCGTCGATGGAAATTGGCTATGATATGGTGCTGATAATGGATGAAAGTCTGAAAAAAATGCAGGCGAAAGTAGACATGACTTTAAAGACAGTTCCTGCAATACCGTTGATGAGTCAGGAATTTGGCACTGCATGGATTGATTTTGATATAACAAATGCGGAAAGCCCTAAATACCGTGCAATTGTGAAAACACCGGAAAGCGAAAAATATCAAGTGATAGATTACATGAAGCTGCCGGGCGGAGAGGCAATGGTCGCACAAATTGCGAAAATGATGGAAGAAATGACGCCGGAAAAAATTGTAGAGTGGAATGAAAAACTGAATACATATCTGCCGGAAATTGAAAAAGAATATAAAGATAATGCGGAAATCATTACATTAAACGATGCACAAGTCAAAGAATTGATTGGTAGTGTGCTGACAGGAATGAAAGAAGTAATGCTTCCCATGGTAAATGCTATGGTTGGTACTTCGGATATCACCGTACCGGGTGTGGTAGCTGTTTCTCCAATAGATTTGCAGGAGCAGATGGAACAATCTATCACTGCTGTATTGACTGCATTGAAAGATGTGAAGTTGTTCGCTGATGATGGTATCGTGGTAACTACAACACTGGATAAGGATACCAAACAACTGCAATCTATGGATTGTGTAGTGAAAATAGATACTAATCTGAATGAACTGGTTTCCAAAGTTGGAAAAGCGGTGGGTATGACAGATGCAGACGTGACGGATGTGTTAAAAGACCTGCCAGTAGACAAAGCGAATTTCAAAGGACAATTATCCATGAGCATGGCGTTCAGCAATTTGAATGATGAAACGCTGAAAGTGGAATTTCCTGTTTTGACTGATGAAAATTCTGAGAATTTAACAGAACTGATGATGCTTGATGTAAATGCTGTAAATGTTTATTATAACGGTAAAAAAGTGGATTTTAAAGATGTGCAGCCGGTGATTGAAAATGACCGTACACTGGTGCCGATTCGTCACTTTTGTAATGCATTGGGAATCGGTGATGACGATATTCAGTATGATGAAGGTGTTGTAACGATTCAAAATGGGGATACCAAGATGACTCTAAAAATCGACGCGCAGGATGTTGTGATAGAACAAGACGGCGAAATAAAGAATGTAACGCTGGATGTTCCGGCAACAGAGCGGGAAGGACGCACACTGGTACCACTGCGTTTTATCAGTGAAAACTTTGGCTGTGATGTTTCCTATGAAGAATTTACAGATGAAGTTGGAAATGTGACTGGTAGTGTGATTACTATTGTGCCGGTTGATTACCATAGTGCTGGCTAAGGCATAAGATGAATAGGATTAAAAGCGGCTGAAGATTTTCAGCCGCTTTTTTATGAGAAATCTTAAAAATTGTGTATTATATTAAAAAGTGGGTGTTGCAAATTTAAAAATAGTAGAGTATAATAGTCGCGTATAACGTTGATTTCTGGGAGATATATTTTGTTTTTGGAATTGAGATGATACCAGATAGGAGAAAGGATTAGGAGGGAATACCGTGAGAATAGAACTGCAAAACGCGATACAGGAAATATTTAAACAGGCTGTGGAAGAACAAGAAGTTGCGGGCGTGAATGCGTTGGTAGTGCATCATGGGAAAGAAATTGCTTATACAGAAGAGGGCTGGGCGGATAAGGCAAGCGATAGACCAATCAGACGTGGCGACATATTCCGTATTTTTTCCATGACAAAACCAATAACCGGTGCGGCGGTTATGTTGCTGATGGAACGAGGAAAAATAGACCTTGCAGAACCGATTTCAAAATATTTGCCGGGATTTCGAGGACAGATGGTACAGGAAGGAGAAAAGCTGGTTCCGGTCTGGCGGGATGTCAGAATACATGATTTGCTGTCCATGACATCGGGTGTCTCTTATCCAAGTGGGAGCAGAGATGTTGAAAAATTGTTTCAAACTACGGAAGAAAAAATGCAGGGTGATAGAGCATATACAACGCAAGACATAGCAAATGCATTGGGGAGGTGTCCACTTTTATTTCAACCTGGAACAAGGTGGGCTTATGGTGCGTCTGCTGATGTGCTGGGTGCGATTGTAGAGCTTGTTTCAGGAATGAAGTTTGGTGAATTTTTGCAAAAAAATTTCTTTGAACCACTGGATATGCAGGATACTGCCTTTTATGTGCCGGCAGAAAAACAGGCGCGTCTGGCAAAAGTATATCAGTTAGTAGAAAGTGGTCTTCAGGAATTTCCAGGGGCACATTTAGGTATTTGCTTTGATGTGCCGCAGCCGCCAGCATTTGAATCGGGCGGGGCAGGACTGGCATCCACAATAGATGACTATGCAAAATTTGCACAGATGCTAATGGATTGTGGAGAACACCAAGGACGGCAAATTATGCGACCGTCAACGGTACGCTATTTTACAAGCTGCACACTAACCAAAGAGCAGCAACAAGGAATGAATTGGGTACATATGGGCGGATATAGCTATGGAAATCTGATGCGTGTTATGACAGAGCCAGGTGAGGCAGTTATTATGACAGCAAAAGGGGAATATGGATGGGATGGTTATTTAGGAACCTACTTTGCCAATGACCCCAAAAATGAACTGACACTGCTCATGATGACACAGCGGACAGGGGGCGGAGACCTTACGGTAGCGAGAAAAATGTGCAACGTAGTGTATTCGCGACTGGAATCATTGCAGCGTGGCAGTAAAGCAGGCTTTTAACATAAGGTATAATGATATCAAATTTAATTTATATTTGTGTTGTATAAAGTATAAGGGTAGCTGCATAAAAAACATGATGCAACTACCCTTTATTTTCTTATATCGTGTGGGCAACACCGATTACAATCTGCTTATTTATTCCGTTTATGAAGCAGATATATAAAAGAGATTTGTAACAATTTATAAAAATATTGTTGCCATATAAAATAAGAGATGAAATTTCAAATGAAATTCCATCTCTTTTAAACTAAACCTTTTCCACTTCTTTAATATCAATATTTCTGACATGTTTTGTGTGGTACCATTCTTTTTTATTTTTCTTCATAAAGCCAACCAATGTGATTGGTACCCATGTCAGGGAATAGATACCGATGGTCAAATATCCCCAAATTAATTTGGGATTTAAGATTTTTTTGTCATACGTAACGGTAAACGGTGTATATAAGAATTCAGCACCTAAGAATATCCACCAAATTAGCGAATTATTAAACAAATACTGCATTTGGAAGAAACCGATATTCCCATCGGGAAATGCAGTCTGAATCCACGCCATTAATGTAATCACACCAAGTGCCAACACTTTCAGTGGCTGCATGAGATAAATCGCACAGTCGAGAGCACTCATGTCGCGTTCCTTACAAGCTTTTTTCAGTAATTTTGTCAGAAAACGGCTTGCAACATCTGCATGACCCTGCATCCAACGAGTACGCTGTCGCCAAGATTGCGCAAGATGCAGCGGTTTTTCATCAAATACAACTGCTTTGTCTGCCCAGCCAACTTTTTGACCGTTAAGAACCAGCTTCGCAGTAAATTCCATATCTTCAGTGAGACAGGTAGCGCCCCAACCAAGTTCTTTGAGCAATTCCACATCAATTGCAAATCCTGTTCCACTGAGCTGGCAGGAGAGGTTGATGTTATTGCGCGCTTTTTGGTATAGACGGTTAATGGACCAAAAAGAAATACTATATTGACAGCTAATCCATGTATCAAAAGGATTTTTGCTGTCCAGACTGCCTTGTACAACGCGATACCCTTTGTTATGTTGATCATTGATTTCCGTTAAAAAGTTTTTAGAAACCAGATTGTCTGCATCAAAGATACAAATAGAATCATAGTGCTTTTCCATTTCATAAATCTTGGCAAACATCCATTCCAGCGCATAACCTTTTCCTCGTTTTTCCGTGTCAGTCCGTTCATAGACCAAAGCACCTGCATCGCGGGCGAGCTGTGCTGTTTTATCTGTACAATTATCGGCGATTACAAATATATCATAGGATTCTTTGGGGTAATCCAATTGCTTTAGGCTTTCCACCATACTTTCAATAACCATTTCTTCATCATGTGCAGCGACCACCAGCGCAAACTGGTGCAGTTTGTTTTTCACATAGGGAACTTCCTTTTTGGGAATCCACGAAAACAAAGAAATAATGATGTAATAGGCGCCAAGCGAAGCCGCAAATACCTGAATAAGAATACTCAGAACCAATACGACCGGATTTGCATCTGCAAGCGGACCCATAATAACCCTTCCTTTCCTATCTGTAGCGTTTTAAAAATTTTTCCCCACAAAAAGACCTGGAATAACC
>CATIYX010000207.1 GCA_949739095.1 uncultured Clostridia bacterium
GGTATCAGGTGGATGGAAAGGTCATGTATGGAAACATACAACCGGAATATAAAGAATGTTTGAGTGTATTGAAGCAATGGTATGATGAAGGACTTTTTGATAAAAACTTTATCAATCTGGATACCAAGACAGTGGACGCAAAGTTGCTCGGCGGTGAAGCCGGAGCGGTATTCGGTTGGCTTGGTTCCGGTATGGGAAAATGGTTAGTAGCCGCAAAGGATTCCAATCCGGAATTTGATTTGGTAGGTGTACCTTACCCAGTGAAAAATCGCGGTGATGTGACCAAATTTGCTACAAAAGATGCAATAGTGTATTCCAGAGGTCCTGCCATCAGTGCAAAGAGTAAACATAAGGAGTTGGCGGTAAAGGTTTTGAACTATGGATATACAGAGGAAGGACATAACTTTTTCAACTTCGGTCAGGAAGGTGTCAGCTATAATATGATAGATGGCTACCCGACTTATTCTGATATGATTGCAAACAATCCGGACGGACTCACCTTTGATGAAGCGCTGGGGGTCTATACAGCATCGACAGGGAAAGGTGCTTATGTACAAGATTTACGCTATATCGAGCAGCGGTATCGTCTTCCGCAGCAGCAAGCAGCACAGGAAGTATGGATGAAGACAGATGTTGATACCTATGCGATGCCGCCGCTTACGCCAACCAGTGATGAAAGTCAAGAAATTTCCACTATTATGAACGATATTAATACCTATGTGCAGGAAATGTATTTGAAGTTTGTCACTGGGAAGGAGTCGCTGGATAAGTTTGATGAGTATGTGCAGCAGATTAAAGATTATGGCTTGGAGCGTGCTATAGAGATTCAGCAAAAAGCGCTGGACCGTTTTAATAAACGATAAGGAGAGAAGAAACAGTGGCTAGGGAAAGCAATGCAATACAATTCAAAAAACAACCTCCTCATTTTGTGGTGGCGGAGGAGCGCTTTGGAACAAGACTCAAAAAAGATCTTATCAAATATCGAGGACTGTATCTTCTGTTTATACCAATACTGATTTATTATGTGGTGTTTCATTATCTCCCTATGTATGGATTGATTATCTCATTTAAAGATTTCTCGCCGGCAACGGGGATTTTAGGTAGCCAGTGGGTGGGATTAAAGCATTTTAAAAGTTTTTTGACTAGCCCCTATTTTGGCAGAGTATTTAAAAATACCATTAACATTAGTTTTTGGTCACTGGCGGCAGGCTTTCCGGCGCCGATTATTTTGGCGCTGTTGATTAACGAGGTGCGGGAAATAAGGTATAAGAAGCTGGTGCAAACAGTGTCCTATATCCCTCACTTCATATCTCTGGTTGTTATTGTGGGTATGCTTAAAACCTTTACTGCAGACGGAGGATTTCTAAATAATATTTTGACCGCCATGCACATCACAACCGGAGAAGATATGCTGAATGTGAAGGAATATTTTGTTCCTCTTTATGTCATATCCGGTGTTTGGCAGAATGTGGGATGGGGAACCATCATTTATCTGGCAGCGCTGTCCTCCATCAGTCAGGAGTTATATGAGGCGGCGGAAATCGACGGAGCAGGGCGGTGGCAGCAAACGATAAGAATTACGCTACCCAGCCTTATGCCGACAATTGTGATGCTTTTGGTTTTACAGATTGGCAGTTTGATGAATGTTGGCTATGAGAAAATCATTCTGATGTATAACGCCCTTACCTACGAAACGGCAGATGTTATTTCCAGCTTTGTATACCGGAAGGGACTTTTGGAGGCGGGATACAGCTATTCATCAGCAGTGGGGCTGTTTAATTCCGTGATTAATTTCTTTTTGCTGATTGCTGCTAACTATATAAGCAAAAAGTGTGGCGAATCAGCTATTTGGTAGGAGGAAAAATATGAAAACAAGTATACAAAGACGCCTGTTTCTAGTGGGCAATAATCTTTTTTTGCTGTTGCTGATGATAACAATGATTTATCCCATGATCTATGTGGTATTTGCATCCTTTTCGGATTCCTACGAATTAATGCGCCACACGGGACTTTTGATGTGGCCGCTGAAAGCGAATGTACAGGCATATCTCAAGGTGCTTCAAAACAAAGATATTTTTACTGGGTATTTGAACACTATTTTTATTGTGGTCGTAGGTACCGGAATTAATATGATTATGAGCATTATGGCAGCATTTTTTTTCAGCCATCAGGGAATGATGCTGAAAAAGCCGCTGATGTTAATAGTTGTTTTTACCATGTATTTCAGCGGCGGTATGATTCCAAACTATTTGCTGATTAAAGGACTTGGGCTGCTTGACAGTCTTTGGTCGCTATTATTACCAGGTGCAGTGGGAACCTACAACATGATTATTTTGAAGCGTGGGTTTGAGTCTCTGCCGGCAAGTCTGGAGGAATCAGCCATGTTGGATGGTGCTAGCTATATCACGGTTATGCTGCGGATTGCTATTCCGCTGAGCCTGAGCACCATCGCGGTAATTATTCTGTATTATGCGGTAGGTCATTGGAATTCATGGTTTAATGCAAGTATTTATCTCAAAACCAGAGCAAAATTCCCGCTGCAGTTAATTTTGAGAGAAATCCTCATTAGCAATGATACCTCATCAATGGATACGGCAGTTAGTTATGAGGAGAAAGCTGTGGTTAGCGAGACCATAAAATATGCGATTATTGTAGTGTCGACTGTGCCGATTCTCTGTATTTATCCGTTTTTGCAAAAGTATTTTATTCAAGGCGTGATGACTGGAGCGGTGAAGGAATAAAAAAGCTGCAGCCGCATGAAAAAGCCCGTACATACCACTGTGCGGACTTTTTCTGTTGGCGGCGAACTATTGATTTGTCCGCAGAATTGTGCCATAATACGTATAGGATATTCGTATCTGTTTACTAAATTTGGCAGGGGGAATATATTATGAAAAACAATGTATGGAAAAGTGTAAAAAGCATGTGGGTTATTTCGTACACCTTTGTTTTTTTGCTGCCTATTATAGTTGGAGCATTTAATTATATTTATTATTACAACATTATGAAAAATGATATCATACGCAATAGCACTATGCGCTTGCAAGATATTCAATATAATATTAACAGTGAGATTTCTAATTTATATGAAGGCAAAAATGTAATCTATCGTATTAAGAATTTGGAAACAATTGCTATGGCAGAGCCCAGCGAAGTGGATGATTATGATTTGTTTGCAGCACGGCTCAGTCTGGCGCAAAACAGCAACAATACGTATGAATATGGCATATATTATAAAAAGTTGGATTGTGTCGTCACCGGCAGTGCGGCGTATGATACAGAGTATTATTACCGAATCTATTTCGCTGATCAAATGGATTGGGGAGAATTTCGCGATTTCCTTGGTTCTGTCACATCATCTATCCGCTGTATAAAAAATAGTGAAGGTGATATTCTTTTTATGCAGCGAGTGAGCGAAGCTGTAGATGTTTTTTGTGTACTTAAAAGCAGCTATCTCAAAGAAGTGATGCAGATGAATAATGAACTGCCTGGCTCAATTTTAGTCATGCTGGATGGAGAAAAAAATATTCTCTATAGCAACACGCAGGTGAGTGATGAGGAAATGAAGCAAGTTTTGGGAGAGAATAGTCAGGTTGAGCAAAGTGTGTCTTTGCAAGATGTGTCTTATACAACCTTGAGTTTTTCCGGAAATGGATTACAATATGTGTTTTTTATACCGAATCAATTTTTCAGAGCGCGAATGCAACGGATTCAATATGGATATTTGTTGACTGTACTTCTATGTTTGCTTTGTGGCGGTATTAGTATATTTGCAATGATACGGATGAACTACCGACCAGTAAATAAACTAATAGAATATGTGAACGTGAGAGAAGAAGGAGAGAACGAATATAAAGCCATAGCAAACTTTTTAGATCGCACAATCATACAGAACAAGAAATTAGAGAAAAGCGTGAGAAAAAGCCGTGACATTGTGCAAAGTGAAATTATTAACCGAATACTGCAGGGAAAGTTTGTGGATTCTGGTGATCAAGGGGAATTGCTGGAGACAGTGGGAATTTATGGTGACGATAATCATTTTGTGGTTCTAACCTTTAGTGTTAGCGATTATGGGATCCTGGAGGAAGACGAAGAGCATGATGATGAGGTAGAAATGCATCATATTGCCTGTCTTGTTTTGAACAATATTATTGGTGAATTGATTGACCGACAATACCGATGTGTCATGAGTGAGCTGGATGGGAATTTGGTGTGTATTGTGAATTTGGGCGCAGGAGGGGAAGAAAATCTGTGTGAACACATTAAAAATATTGTGATGGAAGCGCAGGAGCATATTCAATTTCATTTTAAATTTTCCTTTTTGGCAGGTATCGGAACGGTGGTGACAGGAACAGAATGTCTGCCGGATAGCTATTTGGATTCTTTGGCTGCACTGCAGATGTGTGATGAAAAATATGGTGAAATTTCCCTCTGTTCCCAGAGAAGAGTCTCAGGAACTTATAAATATTACCGTTTTTATGAGATGGAAAGAATACTAACAGATGTAATTCGGGCAGGAGATTATGAACAGGCCAGCAAGTATATGGAGGAAATGATTGAGGAATGCACCAAAAATTCCAGGCAAGTGATGGGGATTTCTAAGTGCTTTCTATATGACATCATTAATGTGATTATAAAGAATTGTATGTTAGACTCTCATTTTGCGGAAGAAGCGGATATTCTGAATTTGGAGAGAATGTTCCTCAGCGATAACCTTGTGGAACTCCTGGGAGAGCTAGATGTACTGCTGCGAAAAACATGTGAACTCGGACAGATTCAGAGTGATAATGACTCTAATTTGAGTCAGGAAATTCAAACCTATATTGATGAGAATTTTTCGGATTTTAATTTGAATGTGAATCGGGTTGCCGAGCATTTTCAATATACGCCGTTCTATATTTCCAAAATTTTCAAGGAAATGTGTGGAAAGAGTATTCTGCAATACATTATGGAAGTGCGCATGAAAAATGCACAGGAAATTTTACGAAAAAGTGATATTCATGTGATGGATGTAGCGGAAAAAGTAGGTATTACGAATAAAAGTACATTTATGCGTGTATTTAAAAAAGCTACCGGCATGACGCCGGGGCAGTTCCGGAAATTAGGAGATTAATGTTGAAAAAGGAAAACTTGCTGAATAAAATCAAAAAACAAAATAAAATAAGTTTGTATATATAATTGGGAGAAAAGGGAGTTGTAGGATGTATTTAAAAATAATTTTAATATGTGTCCCCTTTCTTTTAGTATTTTCCTATATCTCTGTGTTTGCAGCTGGCGATATGAAAAACAGGATTAAGCGTACACTGGCTACCGTTAAATTTTTCGATAAAGATGGTAAGGAACTTAAAACGAATACGGCATCTTTGCAGAACATAACAGATAATAATGTTATGACACAATATCAGTCTGCAAGAGGAGTGGAACGCGGTGAAGTTGTGCTTGATTTGCAGGAAAAAAGACAAATAAACAGAGTGTATATCAGAGAGAGCGCCACGGTAATTACTGCTTTTGAGATTTCACTGTCAGGGGATAAGACAGAGTGGCAGACAGTATATTCTGGCAAAATAATCGGTGGTTATGGACGTACATTTTCTTTTCCTGAAATGGAGGCGCGCTTTGTAAAATTGAATATCCTCAGCACAGACAATGAGTTTGGCGATGCGACTGTCACGTTGCGTGAAATGCGGGCATATAATGACCGAAGCCTTTTAAAGGATGACTTGAATAATGCGCTGTATCTTGCAAGAATAAAAGCTGCGTTTATTAGAAAAGCCACGATTCAAAATCATTATACGGAACAGGACAGAACGTCACTCGACAGATTGATTCAGGAAGCGGGACAGGCACTGAAGTGTAGTTCACAAGAGAAAATTGACAGGGTAACGCATACGCTTGACAATACGATGCTCTATCTGTCTCAAAAGGCATTGCCGGGGGAACAGGATTATGAGGCGCTCTATCAGAAATATTTTGAAACATTGGTTGGCAATAACATAGATTATAATGCTGACAGAAAAGAAGCAATTGCGGCATTGGAACGAATGGTGGAACAAGATTGGCAGTTGCTGTTAAAAAAACCTACGCAGCAGCTATTTGAACAATATATTCCGCTAGATACACAAGGGATGGTGCCTGTTTATCGCTCTTTGGGACATATCAAAAATTTTGCCATTGCTTACAAGCAGGAGCACAACAAATACTATCAAAATGAACAGTTGTTAAATGATATATTGGATGCAATTCAATTTGTTATTGATAAAAAGTATCATACTGAAATTGAAATGTATGGCAACTGGTATGAGTGGAGGGTGAGCGTGCCGCGAGAATTAGCGGATGTTCTGATTCTGCTCGACAAGGAAATGCCGAAAGCAATGAAAGAAAAAATTCAGTCTGAAATATTATATTGGACGGGAGGAGAACGCTACTATGAAGTATGGTCGGGTGGAAACCGTACCTATATATGCAACGTCTATCTGAAATTGGCAATCAGCACGAGAAATGAAAAGTATTTTCGTGGTATCATATTTTCTCTGCAAGATCAAAATATTTACATAGAAACACGGGAAGAAGAAGGATTTTTATATGATGGGACATTTGCGGCGCATATTGGTTATGTTTACAATACTGGTTATGGTCTTGATATGATTCATAATTCGTTTCATTTTATCAACCTGCTACAGGGTACCATATGGCAGATTGATCAGTGCTTAATTGACGATTTTGCTGAAAAAATATTGCTGGGATTGGAACCGATGATAGTAAACGGTGTTGCATCAGATGTGATGAGCGGACGCAACATAGGGGCAGGATTGCATTACGGTCAATTCATTAGCTGCGTGATTGGAAAACTGGGCGAATTTTCAGCAGAACCATATCGCAGCATGTTTCGGGCCTTTGCCAAGGAATGTGCACTTCAAACTGGAACAGAGAATAGTTTTGCAGTAGATAAGACCATTATAGAAAGAGGAACGGTAACAAATTTTAAACGTTTTGTGATGGGCGACAAAGTCATTTACCATAATGATGGCTGGGGATTTGGTCTGGGGATGTACAGTGATAGAATCCGGAACTTTGAACGTGTGAATGACCAGGCAAGGAAAGCATGGTACAGTCATTCGGGTGCGTTATATCTCGTGGACAGCGATACTAGTCAATATGATAACGATTGGTGGTCGGCAGTGAACCATTACCATATTCCGGGTACGACAGTTGATATGATTGAACGCAGCATAGAGAAGGAGGAGGGAGAAGGATATAGTCCTTATTCGTGGGTGTCCAGCATGGATTTAGAGGAGAAATATGGTTGTGCAGGCTATACAAACTATAACTTTTTCAGTACGCTGGAGTCTTTAAAGTCCTATTTCGTATTTGAGAGTGAAATTGTATGTATTGGAAGCGGAATCAGTGGCGGAACGAACCACATAGAAACAACGGTTGCAAATCAGCGTTTGCGGGATGATAATTCCAATACAGCTTATATTAACGGAGAAAAAGTAACAGAGCAGAATCTAATAAATGTTGAGGCTGATACGATTTATCTGGAAGGCAATGAGAAAGATGATTCAATCGGTTATTACTTCCCGAATGGTCAATCGGTCAATTACTTAAATAGTTATAGAACCGGTGAAGCAACAGATTTTAACGTAAACTTCACACCTGGCGTCGTTGGGGACTATTTTACGGAAATATGGATTGATCATGGCGAGCAACCGGAAGACGAAAAATATTCGTATGTTATCATTCCAAACCAGTCACAGGAATACCTGAGAGAATATGCTACAAACCCTGCGATTGAAATTCTTCAGCAAGACAGCGGCGCCCATATCGTTACAGAAAAGAATCTGGGCATTACAGGTTACAATATTTGGGCAAAGGGACAGAATGTCACAAATGATGGTATCAAATCTTCAGCGCCTGTTATTATGATGACGCGGGAAGATGATAGTCAATATGAAATCTCTTTGACAGATCCAACCATGGAACAGGAAGGGGTGATTGAAATTGAATTTCCACAAAATGTGGAAGGCATACTGGAATGCAGCGAAAATATTACGGTTCTGGGAACTAAGCCGCTCAAAATTTCTGCTAACGTAAACAATATCGAAGGGCGGAAATTAATACTGTTGGCTTCTAAAACACCATATGCATTTGATGCGACATTGCTTTCAAATTCCATCTATTATCATATAGATGGCGATGCTGCATTGGTGTACAATAGATTGAAGTATGATTTTGCGCCAATCAAACGTAATGAAAATTTGTACCTGCCGCTTGACGAAATTGCAGAGGCATATGACAGTCGGTTTCATTATTCTAAATCAGCGGGAGCATATCAGTTGATTACCGAGCAGAATGTATTGACAATTTGGGACAGCGGCACGATTGAACTGAATGGGGAAAATACTGCCTATACCTACCAAAATGACAATACCGGTGATGTGATTGTAGAGAATAATAAAGCATATGCTTCGCTGAAATTGTTAAATGATGTTTACCGGACAAAAAGCTATTGGGATCAGGAAAATCTTATCTTTCATGTGGGAGATGGTATACAGCCAACCGAGGTGGCAGCAGTGCAGCGATATATCTTGGAAGCGGGAAATAAGTGATAGCAACAAGAGCAGAATACGCTAAAATAATCTATATGTTAATAGAGATACAAAACGGCAGTTTGTAAATGCCGTCACAGGAGGTAGAAAAGTTAATGTATGTAAATTTAATTCATAGACCAGGCAACCAGGCGCAAAGACCCATGTTTGAACTCCAACAAAAATATGCACACGATTTAAACCTGAAAACCACGGTATTTTTGCAGTATGATAATTTGTTTGAAGAGGATTTGCTAAAACAAGTTTTGGAAGATCAAAAAACATATGGCGATGAAATCGGGATTTGGTTTGCTAATCTTTCGGCAACATCGCTTGCAAAAAAAATGAACAAAAAAGAAACGTTTTTGTGGCTGTTTACGGAGGAAGAAAAACGTGTTATTATTGAGGAGCATATTCAGAAGTTTCAGTCCATTTTTGGTTACCGACCGGCCAGTGTCGGATGCTATCATATGGACAGCACATCACTAAGGCTGCTGCATGAAATATCGCCGGAAACGAAAATATCTGTCGGCGGCTGCTTTGAAGAAGGCGTTAAAGTGTTTCACGGCTGCAACCATTCATGGTATTTATTTAACGAGGGAATGCCTTTCTTTCCGTGGTATCCGGCAAAGCACAATAGTCTTGTTCCGGCGCGCAGCCGTGACGAATGGGACGGTATTGTATTAGTGCCGCATTTAATGCGTGATATGGCGCTGTCCTACGAAGGCAGGAACGACTTTTTCGCTAGCCATCCCGCTAATATTCAGCGTGCAATGGCAAATGAAGGTGCTGTATGCCCGTATACGCTGAATCTGCTGGATATGTGTAGATTTCAGGAACGATTCAATGAGGGATTCTCCTATTCCAATACCTTCGTTGGTCCCAACTGGCTGTCCGGCAGCATAAATGTTCAGGACTCGGATGAAGAAACGCAGCAAATTTACAAAGAATATTTAGAATATCTGGCGCAGTTGTCACAGGAGAATCAGATTCAGGTTGTATATATGCGGGAGTTTGCAGATGCGTTCACAAACGAAGTTGAGATTGGCGCTGCTCAGCAATATTTTGCAAAAGAAATCTTATATGGTTCGAATAAACACTATTTTTGGTATTGCAGTCCAGAGTGGCGTTTGCTGCTTGATATGGAGCAAGGTGGTTCTATTGGCGATTTGCGACCCTATGCCGGCAGAACGCCGCGCTGCAGTGGAGCGGATACAGAATTTTTGGCGATGGCATCTAACCCATATCTGATTCAGTCACAGTACCGAAGCGGAGTTGCACACCACTCAGCCGATGGTGCGAGAACCACTCTGCTGATTTCGTATAATGGAGAAGAAAAGGATATGTGCGACTATCCGACCCGCATTGATTCAGTAGATACAATGCAGGAAAAAACGGAACTGGTGTTAAAAAAACAACATATCCAATTTGAAAGTGGACTCAATGTGACGCTGCAAACAAAAATTGAAATTTACCGCTGCGGTAAAATTGTATTCAAGCGTATGATCACAGAATGTAGTCAGAAAGACGCTGTTTTACATGTTACAGAATATGTCAAAGCGGGATATGGCGTGACGGAATATCCTGAGAATTTAAGTGATGTTACACTCTATGCAGAAGGGACGGACAAGATATCTGAGAAATTCGGGTATACAGGAAGAACTTATGAGTTGGCGGCGGGAAAAAGCTGTAGTGCTGTTATTCCGCAATTAAATGTTAGACTGGCACTGGAAAATACGGATGGCAGACAGTGTACAGCTTATGTAAAAGATGGATATTTATTTTCACCATATTATACACTTGGGATTTCAAGCGATTTGCAAGTTGGAAAGGAGATAGCAACATGCCTGAATGTAAAGAAAGAAAAGACGTGCTAAGATGCCCGTTCTGTTTGGGAAAAGAAAATGATGTTCTTCTGCGGAAGGATGATAGCAAATTTTATTGTGTGAAATGTAGTTTTCAGGGGACTCGAGAGGAAATTATGCAGTATTATGCGCTGCACAAAAAAAGATTTGCAAACAGAACAAAGAGAATTACGTTAGAGGAAATTGAACGGTTATAATATGATGACCGTAAGAAGCAAACTATCAGCATAGGAAGTTCTTCGTCGGGATACGACTTGGAACCACTCCTATGTGAAAGGGCGAAAAAGTGTCTCCGCCGGTTGCTGTGCATAAAAACACGGCAACCGGCGGAGCTGCACAAAATTATATCAGTCTGTTTCGCAGATTAAATAGTTTAAGACAGAATCTGCTTCATGGGGTATACGAAGTGGAGATATCACTATCATATAGATATTTGTTTTGTTGTACACGTTTGAGTAGTATTATCAGAATAGTTTGCCGTCAATTAGATATTCATGTATAACATTGATATCAACATCGTTATAGGATACAAAATGTTTTTTCGCATATGCTGCAACCGCGGCGCAGCCTTCTCCCATACCAACACAAATCGGCATGACTCTGTAATTTGAATGTGCCATATGTGTTCCAGAGATATTTCTTCCACATAGCAACAGTCCTTTGATGTGTTTGGGGATGAAGCAACCGAGCGGAATGGTATAACCGGCAATTTTGGGGAATTTACGTTGTACGCCAGTTTTATCCAGCCCGGAACCGGTTATATTATGCACGTCAAAGTTAAATTTTGCGTCTCTTACAATCCAATCGTCAAAAACGCGCGATGAAAGAATATCCTGTTCCGTAATCGCATATTGTCCTTCAAAGTGGCGTGTTTCCCGCACACCTATCAGAGAGGCAGTGCTAATGAGATAGCAGTTTTCATAGCCGGGAACATATTCTTTTAGAAAATCTACAATTTTGTCGATTTGACTGCGGCAGATGCGTTCAGCTCTAACAAGGTCTTCATTTTTTGTTCCGTCAATGTCAGTTATGTTGGTCATATTACAAGTAACGATACCCGGAAGTGTTGAAGGATATAACAAGACATGACCTGCCGGAGAGGGAAGTTTTTCTTTGGCAAGCGATTGTAGTTCTCCTTTTTCCGTTTCGTATGTGCTTTCAAAGGAGGGAAGGTATACTGCGCGGTCAGTGTCGACACCGGCAACCTTGAACATCAATGTAGCAGGTTGCATTTTATTGTCACTTTCTCTACCCAGTGTGTATGGTACGCCGGCTTTTACGGCAATATCGCCATCGCCACTTGCGTCTATAACAGTATCTGCGAAAATGGCGGTTCTTCCGGATTTATTTTCAACAATGACCCCTTTTACTGTATCATTTTCCATAATAACATCGCTGGCAAGTGTATATAACATGATAGTAACATTTTTACGGTCAAGCATTTCGAAATACTGGTATTTGAGCTTTTCAGGATCGATATATTTAGTAATTTGTCCTTTTGCCGCGCCATCATTTTTATCGGCGCTTTTCTGTAATATTTCATGATAGATTCTACTGTTGCAGTCACCTGTCCAGTGACTCATCATTCCGCTTGTGGCAATGCCGCCGAGTGTACCAAGTTGTTCAACGATAATAGTGTTCATGCCAAGCGTTGCACTGGATAGTGCCGCACCGATTCCAGCAGGTCCGGAGCCTATGACGAGTATGTCTGTTGATATTGCGTTAATTTCCTTTTGTGGTTCTGTATAGCGCATATTATCCACCTCTTATGATAAAATTGACTTTAGCTTGATTATAAGGTATAATAACGATAAAAACCTTTATTTTTGAGAAAATAATCTTGGATTTTGAGAAATTTTGGGATGAATCAACTTATATTACATGGTACAGTAGACTGGTGGGGATAGAATAATGAAAAATGGAATTGAGCAAATAAAAAAATATATAGCGCATTTAAGCAGTTGTTATGGACTTTATATTACCATACATTCAAATGGTGATGCGTTAAATAACATTATATATCTGTTTCCAGAGGTCAATATACATTCAACCACTTTTTGTACATATGTAAAATCGCATCCGGAAATGTGGGATAAATGTATAAAAAACCAGAAAAAGATATTTCAGCATTTAGAAGAGAATCATTATGAAATGTTTTTTGGAAGCTGCTATGTAGGGGTGGGAGAATATATTGTTCCGATTTATGACGGTGAAAAGCTTTTTGGATTTATCAGTATTGGGAAGTATGCAGGAAATAGAGGGAAAATGATTCACACGGCTGAGAAATATATCATCAATAAAAGTGAAATGGAAGATAACTTTGATAAAAATTTGTCTGTGGAGGTACCTAATGCGGCATTGATAGAAACACTTATTTATCCAATATGCGCTATGCTCATGGAGGAAGCGCGCCACAAGCCGCTGGAGATATATTCGCGCAATGAAAGTATAACGAATAATGCGCTGATATACATTCACAGAAATTTCTCATCAAAAATCGGACTTGCAATGGTTGCAAAACACTGTCACTGTTCGTCAAGAACGTTGTCGAAACTGTTTTCGGAAAGGACGGGATTGTCCGTTGGAAGATATATAGAAAATTTGCGAATGGAACGAGCGCAGAGCCTTCTTACAGAAACAAAACTTACCGTGACAGAAATTGCATTTTTATGCGGTTATACCGACCCAAACTATTTCTCTAGCAGATATACAAAGAGGCTTGGGAAAAGTCCCACACAAATGAAAAAAGAAATTGAGCATATCTAAGGGAAAACTAGTGTGATAGAGTAGTGCTTGTTATTGGTTGCGGGATTTTTTCTGCTACATTTTTTGCAGGTTGACAAGCAAAATGAAGGGAACGCCATCATAGATATAGAAAAAAGGGGGGGAAACAATATGGCAGCAAAACAACAAAGAAAACCAGAAATTACCTGCTTTTATCGGGAGGATGGCGAAGAACTTCAAAAAATTTTAAAGCAAAGTTTTCGGAAGGTGATACTGAATCAGCTAAAAGAACGACAAATTGGTGGTGAGCGATGATGGAGGGGAAAGAAAAAGCAATTGGTTCCATGCCAGGTGCAGCTTTGTATCTACGGTTGTCCAAAGAGGATGGGGAAGTCGGTGAATCCTCCAGCATTAGCAATCAACGGAGTTTACTGCGACAATATGCAGCAAAAAAGCAAATTTCGATTTATCAAGAATATGTGGATGATGGATTTTCCGGAATGCATTTTGATCGTCCGGCATTTCAAAAGATGCTTCAAGATATTGAGGAAGGACACGTTCACACAGTGATGACAAAAGATTTATCCAGATTAGGACGGGACTATATTCAAACTGGATACTATTTAGAAAAATATTTTCCGGAACATCGTGTACGGTATATATCCCTATTGGACCAAATTGATTCAAGAGAAGATGATTCATATGGGAGCGATGTGACGCCATTTCGGGCAGTTGTTAATGATATGTATGCAAAAGATATTTCCAAAAAAATTAAAAGTGTAAAACGGGATAAGCAGCAAAAAGGATTGTTTATTGGCGGAAAAGCACCATATGGATATCGTAAAGCAGAAACTGAAAAAAATAAGATTATCATAGATGAGCCGGCAGCAAAGGTCGTACGCCAGATATTTGCACTTGCGGCGGAAGGAAATACATGCAGCGAAATTGCCAGATGGCTCAATATGCATGGAATTCCAACACCATTGGTATATGCAGGACTACAACCTGCTGCAACGTGGGAATGCTATGATGGAAGATGGCGGGCAGAACGAGTTTCCTTTCTTTTGAAAAATGAAGTATATATTGGGAATATGGTACAAGGTCGTGTACAAAAAGCCAGTTATAAATCAAAAAAAATTTTGAAAAAACCGATGGAACAATGGACTGTAGTGGCAGGAACACATGAAGCGATTGTAGATAAGGAAACCTTTTATATGGTGCAACATCTATTGCAGCAACGTACAAAAACACGTGTTAGAAAATATGACTATTTATTCAAAGGGTTGATGGTTTGTCAAAACTGTGGCAAGGGACTTAGTGCAGTCCCAAGACAACTTAAAGAAGGGGATATACTTTATCTGGGGTGTCGCTCCTATCAAAAAAGAGAAGGAGCAGCGCCGTGCTCTCATCATATGATACGAGAAGAAGTGGTGCGCGAGGTGGTAATAGAATATGTGCGGAAACTAGCGGAGCAATGTTTTGATTGGGAAGATTATGCAGGGCAGATACTTCAAACAGAAATAAATCGACAAAGCGGAAACTGGGAACGGCAGATTACTATAAAATTACAACAGTTGGAAAATTTTTTGAAGCAACTATATGCAGACAGAGTAGCAGGAATCCTTGAAACGGAAGATTTTAAACAGATGTATAAAGAGAAAAAAGAAGAAAAGAGCCAATTGGAGAGACAGCTGACAGACTGTAGAAAAGCAGAAAAACAGTGGACACCACAAGAACTTGTCCGTTGCTTTTGGAAAAACGCGGAAACAGAAAAAGGTTTTTGGAGTTTAATCATTGAACATATCGAAGTGACACCGGAACAAACGATACAGATTGATTTTCGTTTTTCGAGACCAAGTTTTTGTTCTTAACCGCGTTCTGAAGTATCGAGAATTGAGAAAAAAGCATTGGAAAAGTTAAATAAATCCATGCAGAGTGATGTGCGTGGTGTTTGAATAAAAAAAGGTGCCTTGATATACATAGAACTGTATATCAAGGCACTTTTGTATTTCATATGAAATAAATCGTCTACTGTTTAGTCTATTAGCTTGTTGATTGCGCTGAGCAGAGCATAGATAGAAGCCGTAATAATATCGTTGTGGATACCAACGCCCCAAGTAATCTTTTTATCAGCACCGGTCACACCCACATAAGCAACGGCCTGAGAGCTGGACCCAATAGACAGTGCATGTTCTTTATAGACCAAATCAGAATATGAAATATGCAGACTTTCCTGAAGAGCATTGCTAATAGCGTCTAAACGTCCGTTACCAAGAGCTTCAATTTGGAAGGGTTGACCATCCTTTTCAATTTTTAATTGGACACGCATCATATCATTGTCTGCATGTTCAAAACGGTGATGAATCAGTTGGACAGGCGCTGCGAGATTAACATATTCATGCATAAAAATATCTTTAATTTCATCAGGCATGAGTTCCTTATGCTGATGGTCGGATACGCCTTTAACCACATAACCAAAATCTTCACGCATTTTCGGCGGCAGGTCAAATCCAAAATTTTGTTCCATCAAATATCCAATGCCGCCTTTGCCGGACTGGCTGTTGATACGGATAACATCGCTTTCATATTCACGGCCGATATCTTGTGGGTCAATCATCAGATAGGGAACAGTCCAATGCTGGCAGTCTTTTTCAAGACGCCATTTCATTCCTTTTGCAATTGCGTCTTGATGAGAACCAGAAAACGCAGCAAAGACAAGCTTTCCGCCATAGGGCTGACGTTCATAGACTTTCATACCTGTCAGCTTTTCGTACATTTGAGTCACTTCCGGTATATTTTCAAAGTCAAGTTGTGGGTCAACGCCATGTGAGAACATATTCAGCGCCAATGTGATGATATCCACATTGCCAGTCCGTTCACCGTTGCCGAACAATGTGCCTTCAATACGGTCCGCACCCGCCAGCAAACCTAATTCTGAATCGGCTACACCGCAGCCACGGTCATTGTGTGGGTGTAACGATACAATAACATTTTCACGGAAGTTTAAATGTTTGCACATGAATTCTACTTGGCTGGCATATACGTGCGGCATGGAAAGCTGGACGGTAACAGGTAGATTGATAATCACTTTGTTGTCAGCAGTCGGTTTCCAAATATCTAAAACGCGGTTACAGATTTCCAGTGCAAATTCCATTTCTGTTCCGGTGAAGCTTTCGGGAGAATATTCAAAACGAAAATCTCCTTCCGTTTCTGCGGCAATCTCTTTCAGCAATTTTGCGCCAAACACGGCGATATCAATGATTTCTTCTTTTGATTTGCGAAACACCTGTTCCCGTTGCGCGACAGAAGTGGAATTATATAAATGTACTACTGCTTTTTTTGCACCTTTGAGCGCTTCAAATGTTTTTCGGATAATATGTTCGCGTGACTGTGTTAAGACCTGAATCGTAACATCGTCCGGAATTAAATTCTGTTCAATTAATGTCCTTAAAAATAAATATTCTGTTTCGGAAGCAGCAGGGAATCCTACTTCAATTTCTTTGAAGCCGAGTTTCACCAGAAATTGAAAGAATTCCAGTTTTTCTTCCAGTGTCATTGGGACAACCAGTGCTTGATTTCCGTCGCGTAGGTCAACGCTGCACCAAATAGGTGCTTTGTCAATATAGGTTTTGCTTCCCCAGTCATTGCAGGATTCCGGCGGCATAAAATAGCCGCGGGTATATTTTTCTACATTTTTCATAAGACAATTCATCCTTTCTCTTGTTATTTTAGCAATAAAAAAAGCCCTTCACCTCTTTTTAGAGACGAAAGACAAAACGCTTACGCGGTACCACTCTAATTCATATCAGGTAACAAAATGTACTGATAATGCACTCTGCAGATACGGGCTAAAAGCCTTATATCCTCCTTGTGATAACGGTCAGGTGCCGGCGACGCCTACTTTTCTTTCAGCTTGCTACTCCGAGGCCAGTTCACATTCATTCCACAACTGTTTCACACCTGCCAACAGCTCTCTGAATTGCTTCCAGAATACTACTCTTCCTCTTCATCGTATTTAAAAAACTTATGAAATTGATATTATTATATTATATTTTTATCAATTATGCAATCGGCATAATGAACAAAATAAAAACGATTTTTTGGAGAGAATTTTTAGTTTTCGGATATATCATATGATAAATCTAATTCGATATAACGTTTGTATTGCCAGAAGCATATCATATTATTGTATGAAGTGTCATACAATAAGCTTTTGACTGAAAGGATGAATTTCTATATGCAAGAAATTGTAAATGATATGACGTCCGTGGTGAACATGAGACTGGCATATGCCTACGTTCTTCCACAGGTGTTTGAAAATCTTTATTCGCCGAATGAGGCGCTTCAAAATGGAACGCTGTTTCGGGATTTAAACATTCCGATGGAAGTTTATGGACCAATGGGGAACTAAGAAATAATAATGGAGGAATTGAAGGTGACGATTAATATGGCAGGCAGAGATGAGCTGATGAAACAGCTTATGACCTATGATTTTGTAGAAAAAGAATTGAACTTGTTTTTAGATACGCATCCCATGGATATGAAAGCGCTGGAAATGCATAAAAGTGTTGCAGAAAAAGCAATGGAACTGCGTGCGGAATTTGTGCAGAAATATGGTCCGATTTCGCCAAACGAATGTCGGTCTTTAGAAAAATGGTGCTGGATTGAAGGTCCATGGCCGTGGGAGAATTAAAATCTATTAAATTTGAGCGCATAGCGCAATAGGAGGTACCCATTATTTATGTGGCAATATGAAAAGAAATTACAGTTTCCAATTAATATTAAACATGCAAACCCCAAATTAGCACAGCTTATCATCAGTCAATACGGCGGGCCAAACGGTGAACTGGGCGCGTCGCTGCGGTATTTGTCCCAGCGTTTTTCCATGACGGATAACGTTTGTAAAGGGATTTTAACGGACATAGGTATGTCGGGCTTAAAATGCTCCCACACAAGTCATCAGCACTTAACACTGAATTTAACACTACTTTCCATTTGTATGGGAGCAAGTTTAAATAAA
>CATIYX010000208.1 GCA_949739095.1 uncultured Clostridia bacterium
CCGCAACTTCCGCAACTCCCGCTGCAGCCACCCGTCGTCTGTTCTTCTCCTGTGACTTCAAAACGAATCACACTGTCCACTTTGTTCATCATTTCATCCAGCTGCTGTTTTGTGTTGACATATCTGCGAATCACATCATTTTCCGTCAATTTTTCAAATTCCTCATTGATTTGCTTGCGCACTTCCAAAAGCTCCTGCGGCGTAACATCTTCTTTTGCCGCCTGCTTTGCAAGCTGTTCACGTTTTTTATTATATTCCTGTGTAAGTTCCTGCGCTGTAGTATCGCTCAAATATGCTGCTTCCGCATTTTTGAATGTGACAAAAATATCCGAGCTGACAATTGCTTTTCCCAGTAATTTCGCTTGTTCTAAAACTTCCATCTTTTCATTTCTCCATTTCTCTCTTTTTTCTGTCCGCAAAACGGACTCTCCCCTGCATATACTATATCCTTTCTCCTACTAAGTAGAAAGTTTTTGCATATTGAATTTTCACAGGAACTATTTCTCCTATTAAATTTTCTGTCCCCTGAAAATGTACAATTTTTCCATGAAATGACCTGCCGCTCATCATGGTGGGGTCGTTTTTACTTGGTCCCTCCACTAAAATCTCGCAGGTTTTTCCAACATATATCTGATTGCGGCGGTAGCCGATTTCCTCCTGCAATTTCAGCAACTCATTAAAATTCTCCTGTTTTTCTTCTTTAGACACCAAATCCGGCTTGTCCGCAGCGGGCGTGCCTTTACGTCTGGAATATAGAAAAGAAAACACACCGTCAAATTCTACCTGCCGCATCACCTCCAGCGTGTCGGCAAATTCCTCTTTCGTTTCCCCAGGGAAACCTACAATGATGTCTGTCGTAAGCGTGATATCCGGCATTTTTTCTTTGATTTTACGTACCAATTCCAGATACCCTTCCTTTGTATATTTCCGGTTCATCTCTTTCAAAATACGGTTGTTACCCGCCTGAAACGGCAAATGCAGACTACGACACACGTGTTCACACTCTGCCATAGCACATATGAGTTCATCGCTTAAATCCTTGGGATGGGACGTGATAAATTGAATTCTCTCTATGCCGTCTATCGCATTGATTTTGCGTAAAAGTTGCGCAAATGTCACGCCACAATTCAAATCTTTTCCATAGGAATTGACGTTTTGACCAATCAACTTCACTTCCTTACAGCCGTTTGCCGCAAGCTCCCGCACCTCCTGCAAAATATGCTCTGGAGCGCGGCTTTTTTCCCGTCCTCTAGTATAGGGCACAATACAATAGGAACAAAAATTGTTGCAGCCCGACATGATAGTGACAGACGCACTATAGGGATTGTCTCGCTTCACAGGGAACCCTTCCGCAATGGCGTCCGCATCCTCAAGCACTTCAATCACCCGCTTGTGCCGCCGCAGATTTTCCAGCAGCAGACATGGAAAATGAACCAAATTGTGCGTCCCAAATACAACATCTACATAGGGAAACGATTTACGGATATATTCTAGCACGTGCGGTTCCTGCATCATGCAACCGCACAACGCCAAACGCAAATCTTTGTTTTTTTCTTTATAGCGTTTCAGTGCGCCCAGATTGCCATAAATCCGATATTCCGCGCCTTCACGGACCGCACAGGTGTTCATCAAAATCAAATCCGCATCTTGTTCTTTTTCTGTGAACCCATATCCCATTTCCACCAGCATACCGCGCAATAGTTCCATATCCGCCACATTTTGCTGGCAACCATAAACATGCGTATAGGCAAGTAACTGCCTCCCGCTTTCCTCTCTATATTGTTGCAACAAATCATAGACTTCCTGCATCGCTGCATGGCATTGCTGTAAATATTCTTCCGAAATATTGAATCGGTTATTCACCTTATGCATTCCTTTCTATATTGTATGATGAATGCGAAGCATTTTCGCTCCTGCACACAAAAATGGCTCAAATCGCTCAGGGTGCGGAACTTTCGCTTAATATAAGCATGGTAAGTATTACATAATCATCCTATTATATTATTATATACAATTTAAATGTTTTTTTCAAGAGGAAAAGCGCACAAAAGCCTATTTTGTATAGAAATCAGACAAAATCCGGCTATATTTTTAGGAAAGCTGCAATGCTACAGAAACAATGTTGTATCCGGCAGTACAATTCCCTGACGGTCATTCACCGCGCGCTGCGTTGTGATGGCAAGCAAATTCGCTGTAACAAGCTGCAACAAATTGGTCACAGTTGCAAGCTGCATTTCTGTCATATTATCAGCAATGGCAATCGCCAAAACACTGGCTGCTGCTACCAGTTGTTCTGTTCCTACTGTGCCTTTCATATCTTTTTTCTGTCCGCTTTTTTGTTCTTTTTTCTCCTCCATTGCCCGCACCCCCACTTTCCCATTTCCCTGTTTTTATATCTATTTTATTTGTATGCGGACGAGATTTCATCTAGTATTCCCCATATTTTTTGTGACAAAAAGGAATAGCCATATCGCCCCTATGTAGTTTTGGTATCACATACGCCAAAAACCTCACCGAAGCCCTTAATATACCTTCAACGTTTCTGCTTCTAAATCTAAAAAGGGGCCCCACATTAACGCAGCCCCCCTTTATATCAAATTATTTCCAAATATTTTCCAGGTGTCATCCCAAAATATTTTTTGAATGCACGTGTAAATGTCACACGGTTAGTATATCCAACTTGAATCGCTATCTCCTCCACCGTTTTCTTCCTCTCTGTAAGCATTTCTTTCGCATGTTCCAAGCGTACCAGATGGATAAAATCAAGTAGAGCTTTTCCTGTCTGCTCCTTAAATAATTTCGACAGATAGTGTGGTGTTAATTCAAATTTTTCACCTAACATATTAATAGACAAATTTTGGTCCTGATAATATTCCATAACATATTCCGAAATCTTTTCTGATAAAGAAGTATCCTCTTCTGTTTCATCAAAAGCTTCCGCCATTTTACAAATTTTATCAATTGCATTACTTAAATCATCATGTAAAATATTAGGATGTTGTCCGCTGGTTGTGAGACGTTCCAAATGCAGTTCCGCAGCAAACTGCACTTCATTTTTGACTTCAATATCCAGTGCAGTTTTCATCAATACATTCACAAGATTACTCACAATCCATTTCCCATAGGGATTGTCCGTCCCTCCGGCAAAGTTCGCTTGCCAGATTTGTTCAAATATCGTGCTTGCACCTGCAAAATCTCCGTCTTTCAGTGCCGAAATCATAAAGTGCTCTTTATCCAGCGGATAATAATACTGTGCCACTTCCTCATCGCGAATGTCATCATACCATGTCACTTCTTTTTCGCTAACCAGCACCCCCTTTTCCATTGTTGTCAATGCGTGCTGGTAGGAGGTTGCAATACCGCCTGGCGACTGCTGCACATCTCCTGCATAAATGCTAAGCGTGATATGGTATTTGGTATAAATTTCTTCGCAGAATTCCGGCAACAACCGGCGCATTTGCGTTTCCGGTTCCATCTGTTTTTGCGAAAAATTCAACAGCACCGTTGTAACGCCGTTTTCCTGCACAGCATAGCATGTGCCCTGCGGTGCAAACGCTTTTTCCAGTGCATCAGAAATAATTCCCACCATGATATCATATATTTCCTGAAAGGAACTCTGTCCTGCCGGACTACCCGCACCTTCTTCAAAATCTTCTATATATAGAATACATACCAAAAAATGGTCGGACACGAATTGCAGTTGCTCCTGAAAAGGAATTTGGTCATTCTGATATGCTTCCACCTGTCCATTCAACAATTTGCGCAGTTGCATCTCTTTGAGTACGCCATTTTGCCGTTCCAACTGTTGTTTGATATCACGGCGGCTTTCCAAAGTACCAGTAATGGCTTGATAGATATATTGATAGTCCTCTTGTACTTGATTTTCCCGATCACTTTCTGTGCTTAGCAACTGTGCAATTTGCCGGACAGGTTCAATATTCTTTTTGGATAAATAATAACTCGCTGCAAATCCAATAATCAAACAAATTAGTACGCTGATGAAAAAACTGACTATTACACTGTACATCTGTCCCCAAAACACGTCATTTGACATAGCATATACCAGATAAAATGACGTGTAACTCATTTTCCGATAAACGGCAGTACGATTTCTAAATGGAATCACACCGGAACCTTCTGTAAATTGCTTCCCTTCAATGTCATGATTTTGCTGCACCGCTCCCAGCGAAATAGAATTGTCACTGTTTTGGTCATAAATAAAGATATCAGAATTATCTATATATTCATTAACAACATGGCTTAATTCTGTCGGCGTCATAATGGAACCAACAATTCCCTGCGCGCCATTCTCCTGCATCTGTCTCACAAAACAAAATTCGCCGCCGCTGGCTGTCCCATAACTTTGCCACCCGTTTCCTTCTTCTATCTGCTTTTTCCACGTATCGTATGCCGTAGTAACACCTTTAATTTGATGATATTCTTTTAATGTAACAACGCTGGTAGGCATAATAATATATTCCTGTGCAGGAAGATAAATAAAATATGCTCCTGTCACTTCTCTATGTGTGCTGGTTTGTTCAATTTCCAACGTCATTTTATAAATATCGCGCATATTCACGTTTGACTGTCTTTCGACCTGTAGCAATGTTTGAACTGCTGTAGTATGGGCAACATCAATCGCCATCCGCTGTGCATTAGAAAATAGTCTGTCCAATTCTGAATTGATTTGCGCTGTCAAATTCGTATTGGATTGAATCAATTCTTCCTTTAGCTTGACATACGAATAGACTTGTGAAAACAGATTGGTGATCAACGGAATCACCAAAATAAGTATGTAAGACAGCAACCATTTTCTTGTCAGCGAAAGTGCATTTCCTAAAAACAGTCTCTTTATTTTGTCTGCCATCCCATCGTTTCCTCCCCATCTCCACGCGCCCCTTTACGCGGATGTTTCATATTTTATTTTAACATAAAGAAAAAACCAATTCAATACAAAGTTGAAAGAAATTAGCCATGCAAAAAAACAGCTTGTCTATTTTGACAGTTCACTATTTCACACCAAAAGTAATCGGTCTCAAAAGAAATCATATGCTTTTGCTTTTCTCCTATCTCAAGTGCAAAAAACGCTCAAAAACGAGCCATATATCTCATCTTTGAGCGTTTTTCATGTTTCAATGAAATGTATATAACCGAGCGACAAGAAGCCATAAGTCACGCAGTCTGTAAAAAGCTATTTTGTCAGCGTTTGCAACGCTGAAACTGCTGCGTCTGCGAACTGATCTGCTAATACAATGGAAATATCCACTTCTGAGGTGGATGTCAGCTTCGTCTCCACACCCGCTTCCGCCAACACTTCATAAACCGCCGCGGCTACGCCCGGCTGCTGCGCCATCCGTTTCCCTTCCACACATACTTTTGCGTTTCCGCTGTCTACTTCCACCACGAAATTCTCAATCTGCTTTTTATAAGACGCTAACGTTTTAACTGCTTCATGCACATCTTTATCGGCAATTGTAAAAGAAAAGGTAACCTTGTTGCTTTTTTCCAAAGTACTCTGGCATATCACATCCACATTGATGTTCCGTGCCGCCACTTCCTTCAGTATATGGGCAATCACGCTAATATCATCCGGTAAATTAGAAATGCTGATAATGGATATGCCATCTACTACCTGAACGCTCTGAACTGCTTGTTCCATAGTCCCCTTCCTTTCTTTCCATTTTCTTACATGGATTCCACCAAATCCGCCATACTATACATTCCAGGCGTTTTGCCCTGCAGGAAGCGTGCCGCGCGGATACTCCCCACCGCAAACACTTCTTTGCTGGTCGCCGTATGACTGAGTTCAATCACTTCATCTGTTCCTGCAAACACCACGTTATGCTGTCCGACAATCGTGCCGCCGCGCAGCGCATGAATACCGATTTCCTGTTTTCCGCGTTTTTTTCGGACACAATGGCGGTCATAGACATATTCCATTTCATCCTCCAAAACGGAATCAATGGCGTCTGCAATGGCAAGCGCTGTCCCGCTGGGTGCATCCACCTTTTGGTTATGGTGCCGTTCAATAATTTCAATGTCAAAGTTGTCATATAACACGTTCGCTGCTTTTTTCACCAAATCAATCAGCAAATTCACGCCAAGCGACATATTGGCTGAGAAAAACACCGGAATGGTTTTCGACATGTCTTTCAATCGTTCCCGCTGGCTTTCATCCAGCCCCGTTGTCGCCATCACCAACGGAATTTTTCGTTCCATCGCAAATTCCGTTAGTTTTTCAAATGCACTGGGATGGGAAAAATCAACAAGCACATCAGCTTGCCCTGTATACGCGGGCGGCAGTGAATAAATCGGAAAATCATATAAGCCCTGGTCCTGCAAATCAATACCACAAACGATTTCTACATCATCCGTTTCCGCTACAAGACGTGCAATCGCCTGACCCATTTTCCCATTGCAGCCACTGAGTATCATTTTTATCATTTGTTTTCACACACCTTTTATTATACGAGGGTAATTCCTGCACCCTTCATCGCTTCTTTTAGCACCACTGCGTTCTTTTCTTCCATCTCGCACAGCGGCAGACGGTATTTCCCGCAGTCATATCCCATAAATCCCAACGCTGCTTTCACAGGAATCGGATTCACTTCAATGAACAGCGCCGCAATCAAATCCATATATTTAAGCTGCAATTCCATGCTGCCCTGCACATCTCCTGCAAAATAACGCGCACAAATGTCGTGCGTTTCCTGCGGTAAAACATTTGCCAGCACGGAAATCACCCCTTTGCCGCCAATGGATAACATCGGTACAATGACATCATCATTGCCGGAATACAAATCCAACTTGTCGCCACATGCTGCGCGAATTTTGGATGCATACGCCAAATTCCCGCTTGCCTCTTTCACTGCAACAATGTTTTCGATATCTGCCAGTTTTTTATATGTATCAATCGCAATCGTCACGCCGGTCCGGCTGGGCACGTTATATAAAATCACCGGAATGTCCACACTCTGTGCTGTTTTGCTGAAATGTTCATATAGCCCCTTCTGAGAAGCTTTGTTATAATATGGCGTTACCAGCAGTAAACCATCCGCACCAAGTTCCTGCGCCCGTTTAGAGAGCTGAATACCATGCGCCGTATCGTTGCTGCCTGTTCCGGCAATCACAGGTACCCGTCCCGCCACTTTTTCTACACCAAAGCGAATTACTTCCAAATGTTCGTCATCCGGCATGGTGGAAGCTTCTCCCGTTGTCCCACAAATAATAATCGCATCCGTACCACCCGCAATCTGGAATTCAATCAGCTTTTCCAGCATGTCATAGTCTACACCGGTTTCTGTATATGGCGTTACAATGGCAACGCCGCTGCCTGTAAACAGAGTTTTTTTCATGATTTCACACGCTCCTTTTCCGGCAAGCTTATTTTGCCCACATTTCAATCAATTTCTGAGCGATTTGAACGGCGTTAGAAGCCGCCCCTTTTCTGATGTTATCTGCCACTACCCAGATATTCACGCCGCTTTCTATGCTGTCATCACGGCGGATTCTGCCAACATATACTTCATCATGTCCTGTCGCTGTCACAGCCATAGGATATACATTGTTTTCCGGATCATCCTGAATGATAATGCCAGGTGCATCTGCCAGAGTCTGTTTTAACTCTGCCAAATCAAACGTTTTTTCAAATTCCAGATTGATGGATTCGCTGTGGCTATTGAACACCGGCACACGAACAGTTGTTGCCGTGACACGCATATCAGGTTTACCCAAAATTTTTCTGGTTTCGTTCACCATTTTGATTTCTTCTTTGGTATATCCACTTTCTTCAAATACGTCAATATGCGGCAGACAGTTGTTTGCAATCGGATGCGGGAACTTTTTCGGTGCCTCGCCTTTCAATCCGTTTTCCAAGTCACTCCAGCCACCCATTCCTGCGCCAGATACTGCTTGATATGTAGAATAAACCACACGTTTAATGGTATATTTATCATCCAGCGGTTTGAGTGCAACCATTGCCTGAATGGTGGAACAATTAGGGTTTGCAATGATATTCTTTTTGTTCGCCCATTCCAAATCATAACTGTTCACTTCCGGTACCACCAGCGGCACATCAGGATCCATTCTCCATGCGCTGGAATTATCAATGACGATACAGCCATGCGCCGCAGCAATAGGCGCAAATTTTTCACTTGTAGATCCGCCTGCGGAAAATAGCGCAATATCAATCGGTTTGTCAAAAGAGTGTTCATTCAGTTCTTCCACGGTATATTCTTTGCCCATGAAAGTAACTTTTTTCCCTGCGCTGCGTGCGGACGCCATCAAATAGTAGTTTTCAACCGGCAGATTTTTCTCTTCTAAAACTTTTAAAAAGGTTCTTCCCACCATGCCCGTTGCACCAACGACTGCTACATTATACTTTTTCATTTTGATTCCTCCAAATTTTATCATGTTTTAAGGTTGCATGTTTCTTCTTTTGAGATATAAAAAATGGCCGACCTAAGCCGACCGTGAATATACGTTTTTCCATCCTTTTTCACGATAGCTCTCCATCACTTGCGGGATGACAGTCCTGCAATTATTCACTGCAAAACCAGGAACCAAAGCACACCGGACACTCTTTTCCTTCGGCAGTTTCCCCTTTCCACACGCCTTCACTGGAAAGTCCTTTTTCCTCCGGCGCCGTACTGATGAAAACCGCGACCTCTATCTCATTATATGCAATCTTATTCAATTTGTACCTCTATCTTACCACTTCTTTGCCCATCTGTCAAATATTTTTTTCAAAAAAGAAGGATTTTTTCAAATGCCTGTAGAAAGAAATAGAATAATAGTTTTTAATAGAAAGGGATTTTACCTATGAAAAAACGAATATTAGCGCTTGCCGCAGTATGTTTGCTTGGCAGCTTTTCTGCTTTCGCTGCACCCACCGGTGTGGATACGACAGTAAAAGTCGGGCTATATTATGGCAGCGGCGCGTTAGATCAAGCGGCGTTTTCTGCCGTGGCGCCTATCAATGCAGGTGGAGCGGTTATTCCCGCTTGGACCTTTGCCTATGCAAAATCTACCGGCGGCGATGGCGGCGTGCTGGTAACAGGTGATGGTACCCAACTTCTCACGTGGCAGGGCGGCATGGTTGCACACGCCGACAACAACATCATAACCGTGAACGAAAAAGAATACCGCGGTTCTATTATTTTTCTGGCATCAGAAGGAAAAATCACAGTGATTAATCAATTATCGGTAGATGGATATCTTTACGGCGTGCTGCCCAGCGAAACTTATCCCAGTTGGCCTGCCGAAGCGCTGAAAGCACAGGCAGTGGTTTCTCGTTCTTATGTACTTTCCAGCGGACGCGGGCGCCATAGTGCCCAGGGATTTGACGTATGCAACACCACACATTGCCAGGTCTACAGCGGTAATGCTAAAGAAGCCGCTTCTACCAATGCAGCAGTAGACGCAACCATCGGACAAGTCTGTACTCATAATGGCGCAATTGTCAATACTGTTTTTTCCGCTTCCAACGGCGGTTATATTGAAGATTCTGTTAATGTCTGGGGCGGTTCTACCCCCTATTTTGTTTCCAAAAAGGATGATTTTGAAAAAACGGACGAAATTAAGGGGATGGTTTGGGACGCGACCGTTACAAATGACACCATTCAAAGCAAACTTTCTGCCTCCGGCGTGAATATTGGCGCCGTGAAAGGCTTAGAGATTCTGGAAAAAGCCGCATCTGGGCGCGTTACCAAACTGCGCATTATTGGTGATAACGGCGAATACATAGCTGAACGGGAACGTTGCCGGACGCTTTTGGGACTAAAAAGCCAGCTCTATACAATAGAATCTGCCGGCAGCGGCAGCCAGATTTCTGCTATATCCGCTGGTGGCAACAGCACTGTTGCAGATTTCTTTGTCCGCTCTGCGGATACCACTGCCCATCTTGGTAATTCCATTTGGACAGTAGACGGCAGCGGTAACAAAGTCCAGCTATCCGCGAATGCTTCTCAGGCAGTATGGTCGGACAACGGTTTCGTGATTCACGGACGCGGTAACGGTCACGGTATTGGTATGAGCCAATGGGGTTCAGAATATATGGCGGAAGCAGGACATTCCTATTTAGAAATTCTACAATACTATTATCCAGGTATTTCAATAGAAACAGTAAACCAATAAAAAATATCAATATATAAGGAGATGCATTCAAATGATTCAGGGTATTGAACACATTGCAGTTTGCGCAAAGGACACAGCGAAATTAAAAGACTGGTATATCCAGATGTTTGATTTCAAACAAGTGTATGATAATGGCAAAGGAACCTATTTCGTTGCCGCACCGGATGGCTCTATGATTGAAATTATCGCGTCAGACAACGATACAGGTAAATGCGGCGGTACAGACCTCGGTATCCGCCATTTCGCGCTTTCTGTCGGAGACGCCGATTTTGACGCAATGGTGAAAAAACTAATGGACGCGGGCGTGGAAGTGGTAACGGAAGCGAAAACTTCTGCCAAAGGCATTAAAACCTTTTTCTTCCGCGACATCGAAGGAAACATTTTCCATCTCATTTACCGACCCGAACCGCTTGTATAACAGAAATAATCTGTCACGAAAAGGGACATTTTTAGGAAATATGTATCAGCTATCAAAGCAACGCTGCATGGTGCGGCGTTGCTTTTTTCTTTTGCTCCTCCCGTCACATGTTGTCAAAAAATAAATTGTTATGTAAAAAAATTTCTGAAAGCTCCTCAGCTACCATGTCATAAGCCATTGGCGCTTGGCGCTTCCTTCCCACACCTGCTTTAGTAGGAAATTTTTCACAAAATAGGGTTTACAAGAATACATAGATATGGTATAATAAAGCTCGCTAACGGCACAATAAGCACAATATCTAGTGGGGAGGCAAATTCATGAAAGGACAAGCAAGTTGGTTTAATACAACCCTGCAAAATGACATATGGACACGCAAATATTGTTATGAAGAAGAAAGTTTAGAAGGATTTTTTCAGCGTATTTCCGGCGGCAATGAGGCAGCAATGCAGCTCATGAAAGAAAAAAAATTTTTGCCGGGCGGACGCATTTTGGCAAGCCGCGGACTGGCAAAGGACGGCAAAAAAATCACCTATTCAAACTGCTATGTGATTTCTCCGCCTGACGACCACATTGAAAGCATTTTTGAATGTGCCACGAAATTGGCGCGAACCTATTCTTATGGCGGCGGCTGCGGTATTGATATATCTGGTCTGGCGCCGACTGGCGCGCGCATTAACAATGCGGCAAAGGAAACCACGGGCAGCGTCTCTTTCATGGAGCTTTATTCTCTTGTGACGGAATTAATTGGACAGTCGGGACGGCGCGGCGCACTGATGATTTCTCTGGATTGTTCTCATCCCGATTTGCTGAAATTTATTGACATTAAGACAGATTTGGAAAAAGTGACTAAGGCAAACATCTCTGTCCGCCTGTCCGACGCTTTTATGAAAGCAGTGCAGGATAATGCCATGTGGCGGCTACACTATACTCGCCAGGAAACAGGACAACTCATTGAACAGGAACTGCCTGCGAGTGAGATTATGGAAAAAATCTCCTATAACAACTGGGATATGGCGGAACCAGGCGCACTGTTTTGGGACCGTATCAAGTCTTGGAGTCTGCTCAGCGAGGATGATAACTTTACATTTGCCGGCGTCAATCCCTGTGCAGAAGAGCCATTGCCTGCAGGTGGAAGTTGTCTGCTGGGCAGCTTGAATCTTGCGGCATTTGTTACAGACCCGTTTACGCCGAAGGCAGCTTTTGACCATGTAGCATTCCGTGAGGCAGTCCGCACCTCGGTAGCATTTCTCAATGAAGTGCTGGAGGAAGGACTTTTACTGCACCCGCTGCCGGAACAACGTGAAAGTGTTAATAATTGGCGGCAAATTGGTCTGGGCATCATGGGACTGGGTGACGCGCTAATTCAGCTTGGCGTCCGGTATGGCAGCGAAGATTCTCTCACGCTTTGCAACGAAATCGGCTTTGAAATGGCGGATACTGCGATTGCGGCTTCCGCGCTGTTGGCAGAACAGTATGGTCCATATCCCATGTACTGCGAAGAAGCTGTTATGAATAGTCCCTACTTTATTGCCAACACAACAGAGGAAACCAAAAAATTGGTGCAGCAGTATGGTATGCGCAACAGTCAACTACTGACGATTGCGCCGACTGGCTCCATTTCCACCATGCTGGGTATCAGCGGCGGTATTGAGCCGATATATAACATTTCCTACACGCGTAAAACAGAAAGTCTGCACGGTGAGGACCGGTATTATAAAGTATATACCGAAGTGGTGAAAGACTATATGGAGGCGACAGGAATCGACAGTGAGGAGCATTTGCCTGATTATTTTGCCACTGCAATGACGCTGGATTATAAAGAACGTATCAATATGCAGTCTGTCTGGCAGAAGCATATCGATGCTTCTATTTCCTCCACCGTCAACGTGAAAAACGAGTTCACCGTCCAGCAGGTGCGAGATTTATATCTCTATGCTTGGGAGCAGGGACTGAAAGGTGTGACGATTTACCGTGACAATTGCCGCCGCAGTGGTATTTTGCTCAACGATGCGCCGGCACCGGAACAGAAGCCTTTCCAATTCGATTCTATTTCTCCTGTTGGTCGCGCGGCACTTGGTAAAACATACGGGACAACCTCCCGCTACCGCACTTCCTGCGGAAGCCTGTTTATCACTATCAACCGCGACAAGGAAGGCAACATTGTGGAAACATTTGTTAACACATCTAAAAATGGCATTTGTAAATCCAACATTGACGGCATGAGCCGCATGATTTCTCTTGCGTTGCGCAGCGGCGTAAAGGTGGAAGAAATTATCGACCAGTTATCTTTCATCAGTTGCCAGGCGTGTGTCCGCACCCGTGCTAAAGGGGAAAAACTGGACGGTTCTTCCTGTCCTGATATTATCGCACATGCACTTGCAGAGGAATATAAAGTAAAATTGACGACAGAGGGAAAGGATTCCCGATCCGAAATCAAGCTGGAACCGGCTCAGGTTGGCGACACCTGTCCTGATTGCGGTGAAGCATTAAAACATGAAGGTGGCTGCGCTATTTGCAGCTGCGGATGGTCTAAATGCCAATAGAGGAGGAATACATATGAAAAAACGAGGATTTGAAATTGCACGAGGATTTGAAAATGAACATATCAGCTTACCGCGCCGCGCAACAAAGCACAGCGCCGGATACGACTTTGAAGCAGCGGAGGATACACTAATTCCGTCTATCTGGTCTCAGAAAGAAAAAAAACCGGCATTTGTAAAAACCGGCGTGAAAGCCTATATGCAGGAGGACGAAGCGCTCTTTTTATTCAATCGTTCTTCCGGTCCTTTTAAAAAAGGGCTGGTGATGGCAAATTCCGTCGGTGTTGTGGACAGTGATTACTACAGCAACGAGGACAATGACGGACATATCATGTTTGCATTTTACAATTTCTTTCCGGAGGATGTCCTCATCAAAAAAGGGGAACGCATTGGACAAGGAGTGTTCCAGACCTATCTAAAAACAGACGATGATGAAGCGTCCAGCTCCAGAATGGGCGGATTCGGCAGTACACAATTATAATATTTTCCACAGTACCCAAAGAATTTTCATGTAGATTTCTGTTTTCATCTTGACAAGCTTCTATCTAATATGTTAAGATAAATTTAGAAATATGAAATGATTTCCAGATAAAAATAAACGAAGGCCTGAAACTGAAAGAAACGTTAAAACGGTATCTATAGTTTACAGGCTTTTCGTATGTAAATAATCCCCATCCCCCTCAAAGGCAGAGGCGTTTTTTGATTCCCATTTAGCGAATGCACTACGAGGGCAGATGATACCAACAGATAAACTCTTTTTGAGGAGTGAAAAACATGAATTATGTAGATTATATCATTATGGCAATTCAATTGCTCGGTGGTCTCGGCATGTTCCTCTATGGGATAAATGTCATGGGTGACGGTCTGGAAAAAGTGGCAGGCGATAAAAAGGCTTCCATTATTGAATCCTTAACCAGCAATCTGTTTAAGGGTGTTTTGGTCGGCGCTGCCGTTACCGCTTTGATTCAAAGTTCCGGAGCAACAACAGTTATGGTCGTTGGATTTGTCAATGCCGGCATTATGACATTGCCACAAGCGGCAGGCGTGATTATGGGTGCTAATATCGGAACGACTGTCACTGCACAGATTCTACGTCTGGGCGATTTACAGGGCGCTTCTGTCATATTGGAATTTATTAAACCAACCACCTTGGCACCACTTGCTGTTATCCTCGGCTTAATTCTGATGGTTAGTGCCAAAAAAGACAAAGTAAAAGAATCCGGCAGTATCGTTTTAGGTTTCGGACTGTTGTTTATTGGTATGGATACCATGTCTGCTTCTGTCAGCAGTCTTGGCGAACTTGACTGGTTCCGCAATCTGTTTGTCAAGTTTGAAAATCCTGTTGCGGGTATTCTTGCAGGTACCGGCGTAACTGCTTTAATTCAGAGTTCCAGCGGTAGTGTAGGTATTTTACAGGCTGTTGCATCGGCAGGCATGGTGACCTTTGCTTCTGCTCTGCCAATTATCATGGGACAAAATATTGGTTCTTGTGTTACTGCACTCATGAGTAGTATCGGCGCAAGTAAGAACGCCAAAAAGGCAGCAATGATTCATCTATATTTTAACATCACCGGCACTGTTGTTTGTATGATTATTTTATATTCAGTGCACGCATTTGTGGACATTCCATTCTGGAACACTACCATGACACGCGGCAACATTGCCGATGTGCATACGTTTTTTAATATCATCTGTGTGCTGATGCTGCTCCCCTTCTCCAAGTTGCTGATTTATCTTGCCAATCTCACTGTAGGTAACCGCGGCGAAGAAGTGAAGCCCTCTAAGGTGGGTGCGTTGGACAAACGTTTTCTCACAACGCCCGCTGTTGCTATCGGACAATGTCACAATGAGGCAATTACCATGATGCGTCTGGCAATTGAAAACTTAACGCTTGCGAAAAATGCCATGGTAAACAACAACGAAAAAGACGCAAAGAAAATTGCCAAAAACGAGGATACCATTGACGAATTGGAAGTACAGCTCAACAACTATCTCGTGCTGATTACGGATCGCGATTTAACAGAAACAGAAAGTAAGGTTGTATCCGGTTTATTCCATGCCATTACAGACATTGAACGAATTGGTGACCATTGCAACAATATTGCAGGTTTAGCATTGGATAATATCAAACGCGGTTCCCTGTTCTCTGACAAGGCAAAGCAGGAATTAAACGCCATGTTTGATGCCACACTGGAAATCCTAAATATCACTTTCCGTGCCTATCAGGAGGACGATTTAGATTTGATTCGCAAGGTGGAACCATTGGAAAAGGTAATTGATAAATTTAATATCATGCTGAAAAAGAAACACATCTCCCGTCTGAAACAGCAGGAATGTTCTGTGCGCAGTGGTGTTAATTTTCTGGAAGCAATCAACAACCTGGAACGTGTCAGCGACCATTGCAGCAACATTGCTACAACTGTTGCCCAAAAACACAGCGCCACAGACGAATTTGACATGCATGGCTATACACGCGAAGCAACAGAGCGCGGTGGCGCGGAATTTGAAGCCGATTATAAATACTACGAAGAAAAATTCTATGCACCAATTGCATAAAAACTTCTATAACGTAATTAAGACTTCTCCATGGATATATGCATGAGAAGTCTTTTTTATATACAATCGCCCAATTCCCTATTATATATTGCTCTACCGCCAATATTGCTGCATATCTGAATCAAAAAATCTGTCTAAATGTTACAAAATACATGTTAAATATTGAGTTTTGTGTAAAGGTATGCTATAATAGATAGAGGTATGTTCATTTGTAGTATAAAACAGTTTCTACATGAAGCCATATAGAATCATAGGTATGGTTCTGTTTTTTCAGTTGTAAAAAACTCCATGCCGATACAGTTCATTATGTAATATTCTCTAATTTAAATAAAGAAGGTATGAAAAACAGTATGCAACAATCAGATTTTATCCATCTCGGGTTATCACAATCTTTGCTACGGGCACTGGTGGAAAAAGGATATGAATCGCCAACAGATGTTCAGAAGCAAAGTATTCCTGCCATATTAGACGGGCGGGATGTGATTGCCCAGTCACAGACAGGTACGGGAAAAACGGCAGCATTTGCTCTGCCAGTGCTGCAAAAAATTAACCCGCGTATTAAAAAACCGCAGGTTTTTATTTTGTGTCCCACCCGTGAACTTGCACTACAAGTATGCAGCGAAATAAAAGATTTTTCAAAATACCAGCCGCAAATCAGGTGCACTGCAATTTATGGCGGTGAACCCATTGGCAGTCAATTGCGACGGTTACGCGGCGGTGTACAAATTGTCGTTGGCACGCCTGGTCGTATGATTGACCATTTGAAACGTAAAACACTCTCCCCCGCTTTGGTAAATACCGTTATTTTAGACGAAGCGGACGAGATGCTAAACATGGGATTTTTAGAAGATATCCGGTTTATTTTAAACCAATTGCCACAGGAGCGGCAAATGCTGCTATTCTCTGCAACGATTTCAGACCAGATTATGGATATCGCCAAACAGTATCAATCTCATCCGAAACATATCAATATTTCCAAAACCGATATTACAGTTCCTGCGATAGAGCAACACTATTACGAGATACCGCAGCAGAAAAAAATTGACTTGCTCTGTCGGCTATACGAAGCCTATCAGCCACAGCTTGCCTTAATTTTTTGCAACACCAAAAAGCAAGTGGATGAACTAACCAGTGCATTGCAGCTACGCGGATATCCCATCAAAGGACTGCATGGCGACATGAATCAGGAAACGCGCAACCATGTCATTTCCGGTTTTCACCGTGGGCGGTTTCAGCTTCTTGCGGCAACGGATGTTGCGGCGCGTGGTCTCGATATTTCCGGCGTAGAAGCCGTCTTTAACTTTGATATTCCACAGGATACAGAATATTATGTCCACCGTATTGGACGGACGGGACGTGCCGGCAAAACAGGTATAGCGTTTAGTTTTGTCAGTTCTCGTCAGGATTTTATCCAGCTAAAAAATATCCAATATTATACCAAAACAAAAATCCGTCCAGGTCAGATTCCTTCCGTGCGTTCTCTAACAAACTCGCGTGTAGAAAAACTGGTGGAAACCATTCAAAAAATTCTCCAAAAAGATTCTGTGGAGGAATATGAACCGATTATGGACCAAATCATGGATGCACAGGACTGCACTTCTGTACAGATTGCTTGTGCATTGATTAAATCTATCTTAAATGACCAGCCGGGAGGCAGTCTGGAGGAAATCAGCCAGACACATTCGTTTTCAAGCAGTGTTCGTTCTTCCGGCAAATCTGGTCACTCTCGTCAAAAAGGTAGCAGACAGCGGACTCGCTTGTTCATCAGCGTTGGTTCTGAGCAAAAAGTGGGCGCTGGTGATTTAATACAACTGATAACTGGACTGGGCAGTATCAAAGACGATGAAGTGAAAAACATCAAAGTCCTGCAACGGTATAGCTTTGTTGATGTTCCGGCGCAGCATGTAGACCAATTGTTGCGCGCATCTAAAGGGCAGAAACTGAAAGGAAATCGTTTCTCACTCCAACGCGCTGCTGTGAAATAAATAGACATAAGAGATTCGACTCTCTTATGTATTAAACAAGATACAAGGAGGTTTATGGTATGTCAGGACATTCCAAATGGGCAAATATTAAACATAAAAAAGAAAAAACAGATGCACAAAAAGCAAAAATCTTTACAAAACTGGGACGTGAACTTGCTGTTGTGGTAAAACAAGGCGGTCCGGACCCAAATTCCAACTTTAAATTAAAGGATGTTATCGCCAAAGCAAAAGCAGCTAACATGCCGAATGATAACATCACCAGATGTATTAAAAAAGCCGCGGGTGAAGGCGGCGGCGACGATTATGAAGAAATTACTTATGAAGGCTACGGTCCCAAAGGCGTTGCTGTGATTGTGGAAACTTTAACCAATAACCGCAACCGTACCGGCGGTGACGTCCGGCACTATTTTGACAAATTCCATGGAAATCTGGGCACCAATGGCTGTGTATCATGGATGTTTGACAAAAAAGGCGTTATCGTGATTGACCGCGAAGGACTTGAGGATGAAGAAGCAGTCATGATGGATGCACTGGACTGCGGCGGGGAAGATTTTTCCGCTGAAGAAGAGTTCTATGAAATTGTGACCGCACCGGAGGATTTTTCGAGCGTTCTGGAAGCATTAGAGGAACGCGGTTATTCTGCTTCTTCTGCTGAAATCTCTATGATTCCGCAAAACTATATCAAGCTGACAGAAGAAGACGATGTGAAATTCATGGACAAACTGCTGGAGGTTCTGGAAGAAAACGAGGACGTGCAGAATGTTTACCACAACTGGGAGATGGATGAAGCGGACTAACCGCGACTTGTTTTTATTCTCATATATCTCCGCTCTCCCAAGATGGCATACATATCTGTGTCTCTAAAATACGTACTTGTAAATGAGGATATGGGTGCTAAGCTCCAGAGTAAAAGTATGTTTCTAAACAAATCCTATGTACCTTTTAGTCGGATAAAGTACTAAAAATGAAAGCCGATTTTCGTCCTGATTGACGAGAATCGGCTTTTGTTTTCTCCTTTCCTTTCAATGCTGCCGACCTGAACTCCGATAATTTCACCAGCATGGACCTCTTATTTATATTTTAATAAAGTCTTTAACAACAATCTAGCATTTACAGTATCAAAAATATAAAACCACTGATATTTCCTATCACAAGCAGCCGCGCATCAAGTGGCTGCTTGTGATTCTTTGGGTAAAGATAGTTTTTTCTACTTTAATGCCTTGTACAATCTAACAATTTTAAATCGAACCACAATATCTTGACAATTCAAGGACAAAAAAAAGGAATGCCTTTTTAGGCATTCCTTTTTTAATTCTGTTTCCAGATTCATTATTCTGCCAGATTTTTGTAGTAATCCAACCGTTCCAGCGCATCTTTTTCGGTCTGTTCCAACAGTCCGTCTGCAATATCCGGGAACTGTTTGATCAAGGAAGAATAACGAACTTCACCTCTCAGGAATTCCTGCATATCGCCTGTCGGCGCTTTGGAATCCATGGAGAACGGATTCTTTCCTTCTTCTGCCAACTGCGGGTTGTAACGGTACAGCGGCCAGTAACCACAATCCACAGCCAGTTTCATTTCCAGTTGTGTTTTGCCCATACCTTTGGTCAAACCATGGTTGATACACGGAGCGTATGCAATAATCAACGACGGACCATGATAGCTTTCTGCTTCCACCATTGCTTTAATCAGCTGATTCTTATCTGCACCCATGGAAACGCTCGCAACATATACATA